>NZ_JBEAIQ010000027.1:0-136717 GCF_040064335.1 Klebsiella sp. CN_Kp088
AAGCAAAAACCCGCCTTTGGGGCGGGTTCTTTAAATAGTGGTGCCCGGACTCGGACTAACGCCGCAGGCGTTGAACAGCGCGCTTGTCGCGCTGGCCCCGAAGGGGTGAGCCGCGTTGCGGCGAATAATCGAACGCAGTTCGATGGAGAGTCCGGCCCGCAGAAAAGCAAAAACCCGCCTTTGGGGCGGGTTCTTTAAATAGTGGTGCCCGGACTCGGAATCGAACCAAGGACACGGGGATTTTCAATCCCCTGCTCTACCGACTGAGCTATCCGGGCAACGGGGCGCATTAAACCTGATTCACCGCGCCTCGTCAACGAAATTTATAAATTTCGCAGCAGACTGCACAATCTATCACCACTTTGCCGTAAAAGCACGCGTCGTCAGGCAAAAAAGGCCGTCCACGCGACCGAAATCGGCATTGCCAGCAGCAGGGCGGGGAGCATATTGACCACTGCGAACATCTTAATCCCGCAGATACGCAGGCCGGTCGCCACCAGCAGCATACCGCCGACGGCGCTGAAGTCGGCCATCATCATTGGCGTGGTCAGCGGCATGATAAGCGAGGCGCAAGCCGCCAGACTCAACTGAATCAGCAGCATCGGCACACAGATTGCCGACACCGCCAGCCCCAGCGTGCAGGCGAAAATAGTAGCGGTGAAAAAGTCGAGAAACGCTTTGGCGATAAGGATGCTGGCGTCGCCGGTCATTCCTTCGCGCATGGCGCCAAAAACGCCGGTACCGCTGGCGCAAAACAGTACGATGATCGCCACGTAGCTCTGAATATAAGACTCGTGGGCCGAGGCCTTTTTCCTGCCCTTTGGCGACAATAGCTGCTGGAGTTTGCTTACCAGGGTATTGATGCCTTTCTCCATATTACACACTTCGCCGAGTAGCGCGCCGACCAGCGTCGCCAGCACCATCACCGGCAGGTTGGCGCTCTTGATGACCAGTAAAATACCAATCCCCAGTGATGCCAGCCCAAAAATCGAGGTCATCGAGGTGCGGATCCGTTCAGGCAATCGTTGGCTCAGCAGCGCGCCCAGTACGCCGCCGACAAGCACCGCGCTGGCGTTAATAAATGGCCCTATAACCAAAGTAAACTCCTGTTAATTATTCCTGATGTCCGCATCATTATGACGTTGTTTCGCCGCTAAGGCTTGCGGATACGTGGGGATAATGCATATGGATTTCATCTTGCGCCACTTTCGGAAAGGTGCCATGATTGCGCGGATTTTCACCTCTTTACCCTGAGGCCGCCGGGATGACGACATCGCCATTACATCGCCGTTGCCGCTGCGCATTGCTGCGCGGTTTGCCTCGTTCCTTACTCTCCCTGTTCACCATGCGGTGAAGGCCACGTATGCTCACTGTAGGACAACAGTAAGATCGGACGCGTCTGCTTTTACTGATGTCCGGCGGTCGGAGCTGAATTCCGTCAGACCCGGACACCTCGTTGGGCAAGGCTCCACCTTTGCCTGAGATTTTTACACTCCCGATACGGGCATTTGCGCTTATGAAATCTATGCACATTGCCGCCAGCTGCGAGCTGGTCTCCCGTCTGTCCACCCATCGTCAGGTTGTGGCGCTGGACAGCACTGATTTTACCGATGCGGCAGCGGTCGTCATCACCGCGGCGGATAGCCGCAGCGGTATCCTGGCCCTGCTCAAGCGCAGCGGATTCAATCTGCCGGTCTATCTATTTAGCGAAACGCAAACGGATAAACCGGAAGGAGTCGTCGCGGTGATTAGCGGCAAAGAGCAGGAGTGGCTGGAGCTGGAAGCGGCCGCCTGCGGCTATGAAGAGAAACTGCTGCCGCCATTTTTCAATACGCTTAGCCAGTACGTTGAGATGGACAACAGCACTTTCGCCTGTCCCGGCCATCAGCATGGCGCGTTCTTTAAAAAACATCCCGCGGGCCGCCAGTTCTACGAGTTTTTCGGCGAGAACGTTTTTCGCGCTGACATGTGCAACGCCGACGTCAAGCTCGGCGATCTGCTGATCCATGAAGGTTCGGCTAAGCACGCGCAGAAATTTGCGGCAAAAGTCTTCAATGCCGATAAAACCTACTTCGTGCTTAACGGCACTTCCGCGGCGAACAAGGTCGTGACCAATGCGCTGCTGACCCGCGGCGATCTGGTACTGTTCGATCGCAACAATCATAAATCAAACCACCATGGCGCGCTGATCCAGGCCGGGGCGACGCCGGTCTATCTGGAAGCCGCGCGCAACCCGTTCGGCTTTATCGGCGGCATCGACGACCACTGCTTTGATGAAACCTACCTGCGCGAGCTGATCCGCGAAGCGGCGCCGGAAAAAGCCGACGCGGCGCGCCCGTTCCGCCTGGCGGTGATCCAACTGGGCACCTATGACGGCACGGTGTATAACGCGCGCCAGGTGGTCGATAAAATCGGCCATCTCTGCGATTACATCCTGTTTGACTCGGCGTGGGTCGGTTACGAGCAGTTTATCCCGATGATGGCTGACTGCTCGCCGCTGCTGTTGGATCTCAATGAAAACGATCCGGGCATTTTTGTGACGCAATCGGTGCATAAGCAACAGGCCGGTTTTTCGCAGACCTCGCAAATTCACAAGAAGGATAACCATCTGCGCGGCCAGGCGCGTTTCTGCCCGCATAAGCGGCTGAATAACGCCTTTATGTTGCATGCTTCCACCAGTCCGTTTTATCCGCTGTTCGCCTCGCTCGATGTGAATGCCAAAATCCATGAAGGAGAGAGCGGTCGGCGGCTGTGGGCGGAGTGCGTGGAGCTGGGTATCGAAGCACGTAAAGCGATACTAGCGCAGTGTAAATTATTGCGGCCATTTGTGCCGCCGCTGGTTGGCGGGAAACCGTGGCAGGAGTATTCGACAGCGACTATCGCCAGCGAACGTCGCTTCTTTAGCTTCGAGCCGGGCGCGAGCTGGCACGGCTTTAGCGGTTATGCTGACAATCAATACTTTGTCGATCCGTGTAAGCTGCTGCTGACCACGCCGGGCATCGATGCCGATAGCGGCGACTATACCGAGTTTGGCATCCCGGCGACCATCCTGGCGCACTACCTGCGCGAAAACGGCATTGTGCCGGAGAAGTGCGATCTCAACTCGATTTTGTTCCTGCTGACGCCGGCGGAAAGCGCGGAAAAACTGGCGCGACTGGTGGCGATGCTGGCCCAGTTCGAACAGCATATCGAAGCGGATTCGCCGCTCGCCGAGGTACTGCCGACTATTTACAACAAATACCCGGTTCGCTACCGCGATTACACCATTCGCCAGCTGTGTCAGGAAATGCACGATCTGTACGTCAGTTTTGATGTTAAAGACCTGCAAAAGGCGATGTTCCGCAAGCAGAGTTTCCCGCCGGTGGTGATGAACCCGCAGGACGCCAACCGTGAATTTATCAGCGGTAACGTTGAGCTGGTGCGCCTGAGCGAGGCTGAAGGCCGCATCGCGGCGGAAGGGGCGCTACCGTATCCGCCGGGCGTGCTGTGCGTGGTGCCGGGCGAACTCTGGGGCGGCGCGGTGCTGCGCTACTTCCTCGCGCTGGAAGAGGGGGTCAATATGCTGCCGGGCTTTTCGCCGGAGCTGCAGGGGGTTTATAGCGAAACGGATGCCGATGGTATTAAGCGGTTGTATGGGTATGTGTTGAAAGCGTAAACCGGGACCAGGCATTGTGCGCGTATTTTGCCGGATGGCGGCTGGCGCCTTATCCGGCCTACGGTCCGTGCGGCCTGCCTTTAATTTAATCATCGTGCTGGCTGAAACTGCCGGTAGCAATGGCCTCAAAACCCCGGTGGCCCTGCCGCTTACCGGGGCTACAGCGCTGTGCGGTTTGGTAGCCCGGAGAAGGCGCAACGCGCCGCCTCCGGGAAAACCCCTGTGCGACAAAACCGTTGCAAATCGATAACAGTATCTACAAGTTCTGTAGGCCCGGTAAGGCGTCAGCCGTCACCGGGCAATGACGATCAGGCGTTCTGGCGCGCGGCGGTAGGCTGTCTGACGTGTTGATACTTGAACAGCGCCACGAAAGCGACGGCCAGCACCAGCGAGTAGGCGGCGAAAATCAGCCACACGCTTTGCCAGTTAGTGATCCCCTCAATGGTAAAGTGCTCGACAACTTTGCCGCTCACCATCCCACCAAGGATACAGCCGAAGCCGTTGGTCATCATCAGGAACATTCCCTGGGCGCTGGCGCGGATTTCCGGACGCACCTCTTTCTCAACGAACACTGAACCGGAGATGTTGAAGAAATCGAAGGCGCAGCCGTAGACGATCATCGACAGTACCAGCAGCACGGTACCGAACGGCGTCGGGTCGCCGAAGGCGAACAGGCCGAAGCGCAGCATCCACGCCACGATACTAATCAGCATCACGTTCTTAATGCCGTAGCGGCTAAGGAAGAACGGGATGGTCAGGATAAACAGCGTTTCGGAGATCTGCGAAATCGACATCAATACCGACGCGTGCTCGACGATAAAGCTGCCGGAGAACAGCGGGTCTTTATCGAAGCTGTGCAGGAAAGTGTTGCCAAACATATTGGTGATCTGCAGTTCGGCGCCGAGCATCATAGAGAAGATAAAGAAGATTGCCATACGCTTGTTTTTAAACAGCGCAAAGGCGTTCAGGCCGAGCATCTCGGTCCAGCTCTGGTTGCGCTGGGCGTTGGCGACCGGAATATGCGGCAGCGTCAGGGTGAACAGCGCCAGCAAGACCGACAGCGTCGCGCCGATATAAAGCTGCATATGGCTAAGCTCGAAGCCCGAGAAGCTGACGCCCCACATGGCGAGGATAAAGCCGATGGTGCCCCAGATACGAATTGGCGGGAAATCGGTCACGATATCCAGCCCCGCCGACTGCAGGCGGTAGTAGGAGATGGTGTTGATCAAGCCAAGCGTCGGCATATAGGCCAGCGAGTTAAGCAAGATCACGAGGAACATCTCGCCTGGCGTAGTGACCTGTGCCGCGAGGTACAGCGTTAACGCGCCGACCAGGTGGCAGATGGCATACACCCATTTGGCGCTGATCCATTTATCGGCGACGATCCCGAGCAGCGTTGGCATCAGAACGGCGGCGATACCGAGCGAGCTATACACCGCGCCGATGGCCGCGCCGTCAAACTTCAGGGTGACGAACATGTACGAGCCGAGCGTGGTTAGCCAACTCCCCCAAAGGCAGAACTGCAGGAACGACAGTATTTTTAACTGCAGCTTAAGATTCATGTATTTATCCTCACGAATGTGGGCTGGTGATGTTTTTTAAATAACATAACCACCGTTATTTTGATGCGATTCTATCATTCACCGGTTGAAGGCTTCTGTTAACTGCCGCAGAAAATCGAAAGATATTACGAAGTATGTCGTAAAAAAGAGAGGCCCGGCGAGATGTCCGGGCCTGGGTGAAAGAAGCGTTACTTACGGCGGTAGCTTTTCTGCGCGGTATTCACTTTATACAGATAACGGCGCGATTCGGCAGACGGATGGCGGGTGGTGAGCGTCTGGTAGACGTCGCCTGGCGCCATGCTGTTAATGATGTTCGCCGCCTGGACTTTATCGCTGGAGAAGACGCGCAGTACGCTGCCGGCGCCGCCGTTATAGGCGGTGATCACCGCGTAGCGACGCGAGGTGGGGTTATCGATGCCGGCGAGATAAACGTTGTTCAGCATCGCCAGATAGGCGGTACCGGTATCGATGTTATTCGCCGGGTCAAACAGATAGCTGCGGCTCGGCAGGCCGGATTTGCCCTGCGAGCGGAAGACGTCTTTCCCCGCGCTATGCTGTACGACCTGCATCAGCCCCATGGCATCCGCGTGGCTCACCGCATAGGGGTTAAACGATGATTCTGTTTGCATAATCGCAAGGATCAGCGACTCATCAACGCCATATTTACGCGAGGCCTGGCGCACCATGCCGAGATATTTATGCGCACGTTTATCGAGGTGGTTAGGCACCAGGTTGATAGTGATGCTATAGACCACGCGCAGGCCATTGCTGCGGCTCTTCAGACGGGTTTGCAGCAGATAATCGGCATAGCGCGCGGCGCGCCACTCCCAGCGGATGGATTCGCCGGTGTTATCGACGACCTGGCCGTAGAGGAACGGTTCTTTGGAAATCTGAATATCATCGACATCGGAATAGAGGTCGATAGAGTTGGGGTCATCGCCCATCAACAGAGTTTTGATAATCGCCTGGCGTAACCGTCCTTGCGGATCGGTTCCGGCGATGGTCTCGACGGTAATCGTACCGGCATCAAAGTTGATGTGGCTGCGGGTTTGATATTGATCGGTATATTTTACGTAGTCCTTCGGCCCGGCGAGCAGAACTTCGTTATACCCCCAAATGTTCTCGATGTTATGGGCAAACTGGCCCATCAGGATATCGAATCCGTTAGTGTCCTTGACCCAGGCCTCGTTATATTCGGCGCCTTTTTTATTGGAACTGGAACAGGACACGAGCAGTGGCGCAATCAGCGCGAGCGCTAAGTATTTTTTCATCATTCCGGGAGTGCGTGTTGTGTTTGTTTGGTAAAGGCCGTGAGGCCCTTACTGTTTTTCCGGCGGCGTGTAGCCTTCGATGTGAACGTCTTTCCCTTCAAACAGGAACTGCACCATCTCCTGTTCCAGCAGCTTGCGGTGCTCCGGGTTCATCATGCTGAGTTTTTTCTCGTTGATCAGCATAGTCTGCTTATGCTGCCACTGCGCCCAGGCCTCTTTGGAAATTTCGTTGTAAATGCGCTTACCGAGCTCGCCCGGATAGAGCTGGAAATCCTGGCCGTCCGCTTCACGCTGCAGGAAAGTACAAAAAATCGTTCTGCTCATAATCAATCCTCTTTTATAGCCGAAAAAACTAGACCGGCGTTCCGGCTTTCAACTGTTGCAACAAGCGCTCCACGGGGGCCGCCAGTCCGATCGATGGCGGCTGCGCTAAGTTATACCAGAGTGCGTTACCTTCATCCATGCATGCGCCAGATGAGTGCACTGTAAGCCACATCGGCACAATATCCAGGTGGAAATGGCTGAAAGTGTGGCGGAAGGCGGTTAATTGCGTCAGATTATCGGCCTTTATCTGACGTTGCGCCAGCCACTCACGCAGCCCGGCTTCATCCTCAAACTGCGGAAAACAGAACAACCCGCCCCATAAACCCACCGGCGGACGTTGGGAAAGAAATACCTCGTCGCCGTGCTGCATCAGCAGGAAGTAGCCGGTGCGTTCCGGGATGGTCTGCTTCGGTTTTTTCCCCGGATATTCCGCCCATGAATGGTTAGCGTAGGCCACGCAGCCGTTACTCAGCGGGCACAGTTCGCACTTCGGCTTCGAGCGGGTGCAAACCATGGCGCCGAGATCCATCATCGCCTGGTTGAAGCGCTCTACGCCCTGCGCCGGCGTCACCTCTTCGCTTATTTCCCACAGCCGTTTTTCCACCTCTTTTTTCCCCGGCCAGCCGCTCACAGCATAGCAGCGGGCGAGTACCCGCTTCACGTTGCCGTCGAGAATCGGATAATGCTGACCGAGCGAAAGGGATAAAATCGCCCCCGCCGTCGAGCGCCCGACGCCGGGAAGCGCGGCCACCTCTTCAAAGGTTTGCGGGAACTCACCGCCGTGTTGCGTGGCGACCTGCTGCGCGGCTTTATGTAAGTTGCGCGCCCGCGCGTAGTAGCCAAGGCCGGTCCACAGATGCAGCACTTCATCCAGCGGCGCGTTGGCTAAATCAACAACCGTTGGGAAACGCGCCATAAAGCGTTCAAAATAGGGAATAACCGTGGTGACCTGGGTTTGTTGCAACATCACTTCGGAGAGCCATACTTTGTAGGGCGTCTTGGCGATTTGCCAGGGCAGGGTTTTACGGCCGTATTTGTCGTACCAGTCCAGGACCTGGGCTGAAAATTGCGCGGCGAGAAAAGTCAAAGCTACGGCTCCGGAATCGCGATTACAGGGTGGCAGATTGCAGCACAAGGGCGAGTGGCTGTAAACCCTTGCATCCGCCGGGT
This sequence comes from Klebsiella sp. CN_Kp088, assembly GCF_040064335.1. NCBI lineage: Bacteria > Pseudomonadati > Pseudomonadota > Gammaproteobacteria > Enterobacterales > Enterobacteriaceae > Klebsiella > Klebsiella sp. CN_Kp088. The sequence continues at coordinate 7,983 of NZ_JBEAIQ010000027.1, forward strand.
AACTTTGGATAATGCCCGTTTTCCGAACACATTCACAAGCAGACTTAACTTTTATGAAAAACGACGTCATTTCTCCGGAATTCGATGAAAACGGTCGCCCGCTGCGCCGTATTCGTAGCTTCGTCCGTCGCCAGGGCCGCCTGACGAAAGGGCAGCAGCATGCGCTGGATAACATTTGGCCGGTGATGGGCGTTGAATTCAACGATGCGCCGCTCGATTTCGCCGCCCTGTTTGGCCGCGAAGCGCCGGTCACCTTAGAAATTGGTTTCGGCATGGGCGCTTCGCTGGTGGCGATGGCGAAAGCTAAACCGGAGCAAAACTTCCTCGGTATTGAAGTGCACTCGCCGGGCGTCGGCGCATGCCTGGCTTCCGCGGAAGAAGAAGGCGTACAAAATCTGCGCGTAATGTGTCACGATGCGGTCGAAGTGCTGCACACTATGATCCCGGATAACTCGCTGAATATGGTGCAGCTGTTTTTCCCTGACCCGTGGCATAAAGCGCGTCATAATAAACGTCGTATCGTGCAGCCGCCTTTCGCCGAGCTGGTAAAAAGCAAACTGAAGCTGGGCGGCGTCTTCCATATGGCGACCGACTGGGAAGCCTATGCCGAGCATATGCTGGAAGTGATGTCTTCGCTGGAAGGCTATCGTAACCGGTCGGAAAGTAACGATTACGTACCGCGCCCGGAATCGCGCCCGGTAACCAAATTTGAACAACGTGGCCATCGTCTTGGCCACGGCGTATGGGACTTAATGTTCGAGAGGGTGAAATAATGGCCAAGAATCGTAGCCGTCGTCTGCGTAAAAAAATGCATATCGACGAGTTTCAGGAGTTAGGTTTCTCCGTAGCCTGGCGTTTCCCGGAAGGGACCAGCGAAGAGCAGATCGACCAGACGGTCAACGATCTGATCGAAGAGGTCATTGAGCCGAATAAACTGGCCTTTGACGGCAGCGGCTATCTCTCGTGGGAAGGGCTCATCTGCATGCAGGAAATCGGTAAATGTACCGAAGAGCATCAGGCCATCGTTCGTAAGTGGCTGGAAGATCGTAAATTAGCGGATGTGCGCACCAGCGAACTTTTTGACGTCTGGTGGGACTAAGTTTGACAAGGGTCGGCAATTGCCGGCCCGATTTGTCTTAAGGGAGTAAAATGATGCGCAAAACGCTGCTGGCGGTGGCGCTTTCCGTCACCGCTTTGTCTGCCCACGCGGACTACCAGTGTAGCGTCACGCCGCGTGACGATGTGATCCTCAGCCCGCAGCAGGTGCAGGTGAAGGGTGAAAACGGCGATCTGGTGATTAAGCCGGACGGTAATCTGACCTTTAACGGTAAAGCCTATGCCCTTAGCGCGGCCCAGCGCGAACAGGCGCAAGATTATCAGGCCGGTCTGCGCAGCAGTCTGCCGTGGATTGATGATGGCGCGCGTTCGCGGGTCGAAAAGGGCCGCAAGGCGCTGGATAAAATCATCACCGAACAGGTCGGCGCCAGCAGCAGTATGCATAGCCGCCTGACCAAGCTGGACGCGCAGCTGAAAGAACAGATGAACCGCATTATCGAACGTCGCAGCGATGGCCTGACTTTCCACTATAAAGCCATCGACCAGGTTCGCGCCGATGGCCAACAACTGGTGAATCAGGCGATGGGCGGCATTCTGCAGGACAGCATTAACGAGATGGGCGCCAAAGCGGTGCTTAAAGGCGGCGGCAATCCGCTGCAGGGCATTCTCGGCAGTCTTGGCGGCCTGCAAACCGCAATCCAGGATGAGTGGAAAAACCAGGAAGCGGATTTCCAGCAGTTCGGCAAAGATGTTTGCAGCCGGGTGGTCTCGCTGGAAGAGAGCCGCAAAGCGCTGGTTGGTTCGTTAAAGTAAGCAAGATTTCGCGGCCCGCATTTCTTTGGGCCGCGCACTTATCCACTCAGGCGCGGCCGTGCGACACGCGTGAACGGCGAGCCAGAGAATCAATGATTACCGCAATCGCCAGTACCGCGCCGGTAATGATATAGCGCAGCGAAGACGGCAGGTTCAACAGCGTCAGCCCATTTGAAATCGACTGAATCACGATGATCCCCAATAGCGCGGACCAGGCGCTGCCGCGTCCGCCGAACAGGCTGGTGCCGCCGATCACCGCCGCGGCGATGGCGTTGAGGTTGACGTCGCCGGTGCCGGCCTGCTGGCTGGCGGAAGCCAGTCGCGACGCCGCGAGAATGCCGCCGAAGGTCGCAAGCGTGGTACACAGAACAAAAGCGCTCACATAAATCGCCCGCACGTTAATTCCCGAACGGCGCGCCGCTTCACGGTTGCCGCCGACCGCGAACATCGAGCGACCCCATTTTGTCCGTTTCAGCGCGTAGTTGAGGATCATCACGCAGGCGACAAAGAGACCGAAAATCCACGGAATACCGCGCCCCTGATTGAGGTAAAGCACCGCGGCCTCGAAGATAATCGTCAGCGCGATCGCGCGCGCCAGTAGCGAGCTGACTCCCTCGGCGGAAAGATTGGCCGCCAGGCGCCGCGAGCGCTTTTTCAGACCAAAGACAATAATCGCCAGTCCTGGCAGCAATGCCATCAGGTGTGAGAACCAGCCGGGCATCACCAGCAGTTGGCCAAAGCGCACCAGCGGCGAAGTATAGGGCAGGTTGATGCTGCCGCTCGGCCCGAGGATATACAGCTGCATGCCCAGCAGCGCCAGCAGGCCGGCGAGAGTGGCGACGAAACTTGGCATTCCGACGCGGGTATACAGTAGCGCGTAGACCAGCCCGACGGCCACGCCGCAGGCCAGCGCCACGGCGATGGCTCCCGCCAGCGGCCATCCTGCGTTCACCCACAGCACGCCGACGATAGCCGATGCCAGGCCGCTCATGGAGCCGACCGACAGGTCTATCTCACCAAGCATCAGCACGCAGACGATGCCGAGCGAGATAAACCCGACCGTCGCGCAGTCAAACAGCAGGTTCACCAGGTTATTCGGCGCGATATAGACCGGGTTGAGGAAGGTGAAAACCAGGGAAATCACAATCAGCCCGGCTATCACCGGCGCGGTGCCGAGATCGCCGGTTTTGATGCGGGTTATCTGCGCGCGCAGGGCGCCAAACAGCCCCTCGTCGTGACGAACGCGCTCATCGCTGCGATCCAGCGCGGTGTGGGATGCGGTCTTACTGTTCATAAAATTACATCGCTCCGGAAGTTGTTGGCTGTGATTTACGTTCAACCCGGCGTGAAACGGCGTTTTCCGTCGCGCCGGTGATCGCGGCGACCAGATCCTGATTGGAAGCATCGGGCGTGAAGATCCCTTTGTTGCGCCCGAGACGTAGCACCACGATACGGTCGGCGACGGCGCGAACGTCTTCCATGTTGTGGCTGATGATAATGACGCCAAGCCCGCGCTCGCGAACGCGCTCAATCAGGTTGAGCACTTCCGCGGTCTGCGCGACGCCCAGCGCCGCGGTGGGCTCATCGAGCATAATGATTTTAGGGTTCAGCAGCAGCGAACGGGCGATGGCGACGGTCTGCCGCTGGCCGCCGGAAAGCGATGCCACCGGTTCGCGTACCGACGGAATACGTGCCGCCAGCTCCTGCAGCAGCGTCCAGGCTTTCACTTCCATCGCCACTTCATCGAGCTGGAACGGCGAAATTTCATGACCCAGAAACAGGTTTGCCACCACATCAAGGTTTTCACACAGCGCCAGATCCTGAAACACCGTGGCAATACCGTATTCCAGCGCCTTGCCGGGGCTATCGAGGGTGACGGGGTTGCCGTCAAACTCAATGGTGCCGGAGGTCGGCTGGTGGACGCCGGCGAGGATCTTCACCAGCGTGGATTTGCCCGCGCCGTTGTCGCCGACCAGCGCAACTACCTCGCCGGCGTGGACTTCTAATTCGATATCCGTCAGCGCGGACACCGCGCCAAAATGTTTAGAGACGTTGCGCAGTTGCAGTATTGGCCGCCCGGCGGCGGAGTTGTGTTGTTGTTGCGGCATACAAAACGACCTCAATCATGGCGAAATCGCGCCCGCCGCGGCGGGCGCAGGGGCAAAGGTTACTTGCTGATGCCTAACTTCTGGCAGGCGGCGGCGTACTCGCCGCTACACACCTGATCCCAGGTCTGGATTTTTTTATCGAAGATTTCCGCTTTGATGTTTTTGGCCGTCACCACTTCCGGGGTAAATAGCTGGGAAGGGGTGTTGTACAGGGTGGTGCTGGCCTGCGGTTTTTTGCCCTGAATAAAATCAACCGCCACTTTGGCCGCCGCCGCGGCGACGATCTCCGATGGCTTGGAGATGGTGTTGTACTGGTCGCCGGCGATGATCAGCTGCAGCGCGGCGATAGTGGCGTCATTGCCGGTGACCGGCGGCAGCGGCTGGACCCCGGCAGCCTTAAAGGCGGCAATTGCGCCGCCGCCGGTACCGTCGTTTGCCGCGACCACGCCCTTAATTTTGTCGCCAAAGCGGGTAACCTGCCCGGCGGTCCACTCCTGGGCTTTCGGCGGCGCCCACTCCGGGGTGTCGAATTCGGCCAGCGTTTTGTAACCGGACTCTTTCAATCCGCGATGGATACCGTCGCGGATCAGCCCTGCGGCGGCATCGGTTGGCGAACCGTTAATCTGCAGCACGCCGGCATCCTGCGGCACGCCGCTCGCTTTCAGATGGTCGGTGAGAGATTTCGCGATGGCGTAACCAATGCCCTCATTATCAAATGAGACGTAGAAATCAGCCGGTTTGTTTGGCACCGGGCGGTCATAGGCAATGACCTTGACCCCCTGCGCCTGGGCGTTTTCGACCAGCGCGGCGGCGGCGGAAGAGTCAACCGGATCCAGGACGATCACTTTCGCCCCCTGGGCAATAACCGAATTAAACTGCTGCTGCTGGAGCGACGCGTTGGCGTTGGCATTCTGATAGATGACCTTACATTCCGCGCAAAGCTTGCTCATTTCCGCCTTAAAACCGGGGAAGTCGTGCTGCTCATAGCGGGTAGAGGCCTGATCGGGCATTAAAAAGGCCACGGTGGCGGACTCTGCAGACCAGGCTGAAGCCGTGACGGTGCCGGATAGTGCGGCGAGTGTGATAAAAATATTACGGTAATTCATTGTGTTACCCTCTTTTTTATAGGCTTAAGCCCGCCGGGTTACGCCGGCGTTACAGAGACTTTTTTTAATCAGAGTTACCAATAATTCACATGTAGGATACGTCGGTTTTACATTTGCTCAACCGATGAAGCAGGATTACCACTGCGCAAAAAATGAGTCAAGAAAAGGAAAAAAGTCGATCGGATTTTGTGATTCGCTGCAAATAAGTGAACAAAAAAACGCCAGTCTATTTGACCGTGGCGGGAGAGGATGTAAGAGGAAAGATACGGGCGACGACGTGCCGCCCGCAGGGATTACTCTTCGCTGAGGAACAGTTCCAGCAGCGAATTTAAAAACAGTTTACCGTGCTCGGTAATTTGCCAGTTTTGCGCATCTTCCAGCAGATAGCCTTCGGCGATAGCGGCATCGATTTGCGGACGGATAACCTGCTCATCAAGGCCGGTATACAAGCTGAACTCCGCGCGCGGCGCGGCCTCCAGCAGGCGAAAGCGGTTCATAAAGAACTCGAACGGTTTATCCGCCGCGTCCACGTCGTGCTGGCGCTCCAGGTAACGGCCTTCCATGTAGCCGCGCGGGTGACGGGTTTTCGCCGTACGCAGAATTCGGCCATCAGGGAAGGTCACTTTGCCGTGCGCGCCGCAGCCAATACCCAGATAATCGCCAAAGCGCCAGTAGTTGAGATTGTGCTGGCACTGATAGCCTGGTTTGGCGTAAGCGGAGGTCTCGTACTGCTGATAACCTGCGGCGCTTAGCAATTGATGCCCCTGCTCGAAAATATCCCACAGCGCATCGTCATCCGGTAATACCGGCGGGCGCGAACCAAACAGCGTGTTCGGCTCAATAGTCAACTGATACCACGACAGATGCGGCGGATTGAGCGCGATCGCCTGGCGTAAGTCATCCAGCGCTTCTTCCAGCGACTGGTCCGGCAGGCCATGCATTAAATCGAGGTTAAAGCTACGCAGCCCCAGGCCGCTCGCCAGCCGCGCCGCGCGCTTTGCCTCTTCCGGACCGTGAATACGCCCCAGACGCTGCAATTTGGGCTCGCTAAAGCTCTGTACGCCGATGGAGATACGGTTGACCCCGGCACGCTGATACTCAACAAAGCGATCGGCCTCCACGGTCCCCGGATTGGCTTCCATGGTGATCTCCGCATCTGCCGCCAGCGGCAGGCAGGCGCGCACGCCATCCAGCAGGGTTTGCATCGCCGGGCCGGAAAGTAGGCTTGGCGTACCGCCGCCGATAAAAATAGTCTTAATTTCACGTCCTTGTGCGTATGGCGCATCGTGGCGCAGATCGGCAAGCAGGTGCTGGACGTAGTCGTCGTGCGGCACTTCGCCCTTTAACGCATGCGAATTGAAATCGCAGTACGGGCACTTCTGCACGCACCACGGGATATGAATATAAAGACTCAGAGGCGGCAAATTAGCCATTACGTAATGCTTCCAGTAACAGTTTCAGCGCCTGCCCACGGTGGGAAATGGCGCTTTTCTCTTCACGGCTCAGTTCCGCTGCGGTTTTACCCTCGGACGGAACAAAGAAAATCGGGTCATAGCCAAAGCCGCCGCTACCCGCCGCCTGGCGAGTAATCACGCCCGGCCAGCTGCCGTGGCACACCAGCGGTGTCGGGTCTTCGGCATGGCGCAGATACACCAGCACGCAGTGGAACTGGGCCTGGCGTTGCTCATCGGGCACGTCCTGCAGGGCATCCAGCAGCTTTTCCAGATTCTGCTGGTCGCTGGCGTTTTCACCCGAGTAGCGAGCGGAGTAAATGCCCGGCGCGCCGCCCAGCGCATCCACCGCCAGACCCGAGTCGTCGGCGATGGCCGGCAGGCCGGTGATCTGCGCGGCGTGACGCGCTTTGAGGATCGCGTTTTCGATAAAGGTCAGGCCGGTTTCTTCGGCGGAATCGACGCCAAGCTCGGTCTGGGCGACGACGTCGAGCCCAAAATCTTCCAGCAGCGAGGCCAGCTCGCGAACTTTACCGGCGTTGCCGGTAGCGAGTACAACTTTTTGCATATTCAATCCTGTTTAGTCAGTCAGCGCCGCGACGGCGGGCGGGATCTGCTGCGGGTGAATGATTTTTACCTGTTTGTGACGGCCCAGTTCGCCTTTTTCGATAAGCACCTGGCTTTTCGCGACGCGGAACTGTTTAGCGAGATATTTAACCAGATGGGCATTTGCCTGGCCGTCGACGGGTGGGGCGGTGATGGCGACTTTGAGCTCGTCGCCATGCAGACCAACAAGGCTGTCGCGGCTGGCCTTTGGCTGAATATACAGCCTGAGCACCAGCCCGTCAGCGCAGACTTCAACGGCACTCATAGCGCCATCCACAGCCCCGGAAGCAGGACATTGCCAGTAGCTTGCAGCAGCTCAGCGATACCCATGTTAATCACGTACAGCAGCAGGACCAGCACCATCGGCGAAAAGTCGATGCCGCCCATGGATGGCAGCAGGTTGCGGATCGGGCGCAGCAGCGGGTCGGCCAACTGCATCAGCACGTATTCCACCGGGCTGCGGCCCTGGCTTACCCAGCTCATGATCGCCATCAATAGCAGCACCCAGAAAATCAGCGAACCGATGGTTTTCAGCAGGATCAGCACCGCGGCAATCCAGATAATCGGCTGGAAGGTGACCACCATAAACAGCACGATAGCCTTGATAACGCAGAGCACGAAGGCGACCAGCAGGGAGGCGCTATCCAGCGGCCCCATTGCCGGGATAATCCGGCGCAGCGGCCCGACGATTGGCTGGGTCGCTTTCACGACGAACTGTGAAAACGGATTGTAAAAGTCGCAGCGCGCCCACTGCATCCAGACGCGTAACAACATGACCATTGTGTAGAGCTCAATGACCGTTGAGAGCAGGAAGGTCAACGTCTTCATGGCGTTCCTCAGATTCCTTATTTTTTGCTGTAGTCGCGCGCGCCGAAGATTGCGGTCCCGATGCGCACCATAGTGCTTCCCGCCGCGATAGCGGCTTCCATGTCATCCGACATGCCCAGAGAGAGCGTATCAACCGAAGGGTAGAGCGTTTTCAGTTGCGCGAATGCTACCGCCATTTGTTGGGCGACGGCAAACTGCCTTTCATATTCTGACTCTGGCGCCGGAATGGCCATTAACCCGCGAAGCTGGAGGTTCGGTAAGGCGGCGACACCGGCGGCTAAAGCGTCAAGCTCCGCCAGCGGGATCCCGGATTTACTCTGTTCATCGCTGATGTTGATTTGAATCAGCACGTTCAGCGGCGGTAAATCCGCCGGACGTTGCTCGCTCAGGCGGGTGGCGATTTTCAACCGGTCGACGGTGTGGCACCAGTCAAAATGTTCGGCCACCAGCCGGCTTTTGTTGGACTGCAGCGGGCCGATGAAGTGCCACTGCAGACCGCTGGCGCCCGCCTGCTGGAAATAGCGGATTTTATCCACCCCTTCCTGGACGTAGTTTTCGCCGAATGCCCGCTGTCCTGCGGTCATTGCTTCTTCGATAGCGCTCGCAGGTTTGGTTTTACTCACTGCAAGCAACGTAACTTCTTCTGAAGCGCGGCCGCAGAGGGCGGCGGCGCCTGAGATTTTATCCCGGACCTGTGCCAGGTTATGCGCAATATCGTTCATATTCCGAGGATCAGTTATGGAGCTGGAAGAAATCGTGGCCCTTAGTGTAAAGCATAACGTCTCCGATCTACACCTGTGCAGCGCGTATCCGCCGCGCTGGCGTCGTTTGGGAAAGCTTGAGCCTGCACCGTTTACTTCGCCGGATGTTGAGGAAATCCTCATTCGCTGGCTTAACGACCCACAGTTGGCGCAGTGGCGTGCTGATGGCCAGGTGGACTTTGCCCTGGCCCTTTCAGATGGGCCGCGGCTGCGTGCCAGCGCTTTTGCCCACGCGCGCGGCTTGTCGTTGGCGCTGCGTCTTTTGCCGCAGCGATGCCCGCAGTTGGGGGATTTGGGCGCGCCCGCCGCGCTTAGCGAACTGTTAAATGAAGAGAGTGGTTTGATCCTGGTTACCGGCGCTACCGGTAGCGGCAAGTCGACCACCCTGGCGGCGATGGTGGACTACCTCAATCAACATCGCCATGGTCATATTTTAACCCTTGAGGATCCCGTGGAGTTTATTCACGCCAGCAGGAACTGCCTGATCCAGCAGCGCGAAATCGGCCGCCATTGCTCCTCCTTCGCGGCGGCGCTACGCGTGGCGCTGCGTCAGGACCCGGACGTGATCTTATTAGGCGAGCTGCGCGATAGCGAAACCATCCGCCTGGCGCTGACCGCGGCCGAAACCGGGCACCTGGTGATGGCGACGCTGCATACCCGCAGCGCGGCGCAGGCCGTCGAGCGGCTGGTGGATGTGTTTCCGGCGGAAGAAAAAGAGCCGGTTCGCAGTCAGCTGGCGGGGAGTTTATGCGCCGTGGCGGCGCAAAAATTGTTGCCAAATGCTTCCGGTGGCCGGGTTGCGCTATACGAACTTTTAGTGAACACGCCAGCGGTGGCAAATTTGATCCGCGAAGGAAAAACGCATCAGCTACCCGGCGTGATGCAAACCAGTCAACAGGCAGGAATGCAAACCTTTGCGCAGAGTTTTCAACAACGTGCGTTAGCAGGTGAGTTATAGCCCATGCCGTGATGAAACAAAGGTGGTATTCATTAAATTGTTAATTCAGTGTTCAATTAATGTTTTGATTAATGATTTCATAATACAAATAAGTGGTACGACCTAAGCCGAAATAATGAATGTTATGACAGCGGGCTTACATTTACCCCACTTAACCAGGAAAAAAATGGGATTACCTTTTGACACTTTTACGGGGTTCGATTTATGCTGTTTACGGGAATAGGAAGATTCTCATGAAATGATGTTTCAATATCCAAACTGTATTTGAAAATATAAATACATTATTGAACGTTTAATTTTCAGTTAATTTAACCGCTAAGATGGCGGGGTACTGCTAAGGAGAGTTTCAAGTGATTAATTTATCGGAGAATTTACTGCATTCGCGTCAGGTGACTTTCATTACTCATCCGTCCATTCAGAGTAATGCATTTGCGACGTGGTTGACTGAGAAGCTATCCGTAAACGTAACTCTGCATAATATCAACAAACCGCTAACTCAACGTCTGGCAAAAGACTCTGTAATATTGTTTGATATTGCCGTCTCTAATAAGAAATTGAATGGCGTGTGGCGAGATATTATTCGCGTACAGGCAGATAATCCGCGTCTGTTGATTATCAATAGCGCGCAAAAGTATGAGCTTTACGAAATGGCGCAATGGCCTGCGTTATATGGCGTATTCCGCCATGACGATGACCAATCGCGCTTAATTGAGGGCGTCAAAGCCGTATTAAATGGCGAGCAGACGGCTGAATTGAGCGTGATGCACCCGGCGCTGTATTCTGCGGATCAGGTCACGGCGCCGACGGAGAACTCACCGTTGACCGAGCGTGAATGTGAGATCCTCAACGAGCTGCGCTGCGGCGCAACGAATATGGATATTGCCCGCGCGCTGTTCATCAGCGAAAACACGGTACGTACTCATCTGTACAATGTGTTCCGCAAATTGAGCGTCAAGAACCGTACCCAGGCGGTAAGCTGGGCGAATGAACATCTGCGTCACTGATTGCCCGGCGGCGCTACGCTTGCGCGGGCCTACGGGTTATGCCAGCGAGGGGGTTGTAGGCCGGGTAAGGCGAAGCCGCCACCCGGCGCAAAAGCGGCTCCGCATCCGCTGCCATGATTGCCCTGCGGCGCTACGCTTGCGCGGGCCTACGGGTTACTCCAGCGGGGGTTTTGTAGGCCGGGTAAGGCGAAGCCGCCACCCGGCGCAAACGCGAATCTATGCTTCGCTTTCATCCCAGAGCTACCGATTAGTATCCCTGTTCGAAATAGCTTTCGAGGATAACCACGGCAGAGGCGGAATCAACGCTGCCTTTATTGAGCGCGCGAAAACCTCCGTGTTCGAACAGCCCTGCGCGGGCTTCGACGGTGCTTAAACGCTCGTCGTGGAGGGTGATTTTCACGCCGAAGCGGCCATGAATTTTATTGGCGAAGTTACGTGCGCGCGCGGTTAGCGGCTGTTCGGTGCCGTCCATGTTCAGCGGCAGGCCGACAATCACCGCTTCCGGCTGCCACTCTTTCAACAGCTTTTCGATGATGTTCCAGTCCGGTTTGCCGTCCTGCGCTTTCAGCGCCGGGAGCGGACGCGCCGTGCCGGTAATGCGCTGCCCAACGGCGACGCCAATGCTTTTAGTGCCAAAATCAAAACTCAGAAAGGTACCGCTCATTATGCATGCCCCGCGTCGGCAGGCATCGTCACGATATCGATACCGATAAGTTTGGCCGCTTCGCGCCAGCGGTCGGCAATCGGCGTTTTAAACAAAATATTCTGATCGGCCGGTGCGGTAAGCCAGGCGTTATCGAGAATTTCCTGTTCCAGTTGCCCTTTTTCCCACGACGCGTAGCCCAACGCCACCAGCACGTTGCTCGGTTGTTTATCGGTACCGAGAGTTTCCAGCACGTCGCGTGAGGTGGTAATCACCGTGTTGTCGGAGATACGGATGCTGGAGGAAAAATCAGACGGCGGCGTGTGCAGAATAAAACCGCGATCCTCCGCCAGCGGGCCGCCGACCATCACCGGCTTATCCAGGCGGATATCCGGGTTGCGCGGTTGCGGCGCGATTTTCAATTTTTCCAGGATCCCTTCCACCTGCAAATTTTCCAGCGGCTTATTGATGATAATGCCCATGGCGCCATCGTCGTTGTACTCGCAGATATAGACGACGGAGCGACGGAAAAGAGGGTCCTGTAGCGCAGGCATGGCAATCAGAAAGTGATGCTGTAAATTCATTGTCAGAGGTTCTGTTCCTGGTTTAAAAAAACAACACCCAGTATGCGGGTAAAGTAGAAACGTGTCGATGCACTTTGTTTTTACTGGCGCCAGAGGGGCGCCTTGCGGGCGGGCGTTTGCCCGCCCCAGTGCTTATTTGTTGATACGTTTTTCGATGGCATCCATCAGCATGCCGGTAATCGACACATCCGGGAAAGCGGCTTCGATTTCGCGCACGCAGGTCGGGCTGGTAACGTTAATCTCGGTCAGGCGATCGCCGATGATGTCCAGGCCGACGAAGATAAGGCCTTTAGCTTTCAGCGTTGGGCCAACGCGGCGGGCGATTTCCCAGTCGCTTTCGGTCAGCGGACGCGCTTCGCCACGACCACCGGCAGCCAGGTTGCCGCGCGTTTCACCGCCCTGCGGGATACGCGCCAGGCAGTATGGCACCGGCTCGCCGTCTACCACCAGCACGCGTTTGTCGCCGTCTTTGATGGCCGGCAGATAATTCTGCGCCATGCAGTAGCGGCTACCCAGTTCAGTCAGGGTTTCGGAAATGACGCCGAGGTTCGGGTCGCCCGCTTTCACGCGGAAGATTGAGGCGCCGCCCATGCCGTCCAGCGGTTTGAGAATGATATCGCCGTGTTTTTCCCAAAACGCTTTCAACTGGGCTTTATTACGGGTGACCAGCGTTTCCGGGGTTAGATCGGAGAACCAGGCGGTAAACAGCTTCTCGTTACAGTCGCGCAGGCTCTGCGGCTTGTTGACGATAAGCGTACCTTTCTCTTCCGCGCGTTCGAGAATGTAGGTGGCGTAGATAAACTCGGTATCGAACGGCGGGTCTTTACGCATCAGGATAACGTCGAGATCCGCCAGCGGCAGGTCCTGTTCGCCGGTGAACGCGTACCACTTGTCGTAATTCTGCTCGACGCTCAGCGTGCGCGTACGGGCGCGGGATTCGCCGTTGATGAGATACAGGTCGTTCATCTCCATGTAATGGAGTTCATAGCCGCGACGCTGCGCTTCCAGCAACATAGCGAAGCTGGTGTCTTTTTTGATGTTGATGGATGCGATAGGGTCCATCACGATGCCGAGCTTGATCATTCTTTTCTCCATTAGCGCTGTCGTGTTTGCGGAACGTTGCGCCAGATTTTAGCCCAGATCGCCAAAACGCACCTGCAGCGCGGTGATGGCGGTGAGCGCGGTGGTCTCAGTACGCAGAACGCGCGGTCCCAACAGGATATCAGTAAACTGATAGCGAGCGGTCATCGCTATCTCTTCCGCCGACAAACCGCCTTCCGGGCCAATCAGCAGGCGAACACGTTCAACCGGCAGCGGCAGCGTATTGATGCTGGCGCTGGCGCGCGGGTGCAGGTTGAGCTTGAGGCCGTTTTCTTCCTCGGCGCACCAGGCTTCCAGCTGCATCGCCGGGCGAATCTCCGGCACGATGTTACGGCCGCTCTGTTCGCAGGCGGCAATAGCGATTTTCTGCCACTGCTGAATCTTCTTCTGCAAGCGTTCGGCATCCAGTTTAACGCCGCAGCGCTCGGAAAACAGTGGCGTTATGAGGCTTACGCCAAGTTCGATCGATTTCTGGATGGTGAATTCCATTTTTTCGCCGCGTGACATCACCTGGCCGAGATGGATGTGCAGCGGTGATTCACGATCGTCGATCTGGCCACGGATAACCTCGACCATGACGTTTTTCTTACCCGCTTCGGTGATGACCGCGTCAAAAACCTGATTGCTGCCGTCAAACAGCTGGATTTCCTGACCTTTGCTCATGCGCAGGACGCGGCCAACGTGGTTTGCCGCGTCTTCGCTGAGGGCAATGTGGCTGCCGGGGGTAATGCGTTCCGGGTGGTGGATGCGAGGAATGCGCATGCTTGATATTCCGTTCTTCGCGCAGATAGCGTCTTCCCCATAGCGGGGAAGACGGCGGCTGCAAATTAACAATTGCCGCTAGTGTAGGTTAGCTCTTTTGCGCCTGGCAAGCCTGCTGGACGTAAGGATTATGGTTGCCCTGTACTTTGGCGATTCGCTCATCGCGCTCGCACTCCCACGAGGTCACCGGATACTGCTTATCCCAGGCGGTAAATAGCTGGGTTTGCTGGCGGGAAAGAGTCAGCTGATAGCGGTCGCGCATATAGAAGTAGGTGCGAGCGATCGAGCCGCGGGCGCGTACCGGCGGTTCGGCGACTTTATCTTTGAAATCGACCTTCATGGCGCATTGACCATACTGCCCGTCGCCGCCGTTCCACTGGCTGTACATAAAGTTGCCGCGATCGCCATTGACCTCGCCGACCGCAGGCTGCAGGTTATGCATATCGCTTTCCATCTTGCGATATTCCGGATCTTTGGCGCAGTTTTTACGTCCACCATCCTGCCAGCACTGGCGCTGGTGGCCGAACTGCCACGCCGGAACCACATGTTCCCATTCGACCCGGCTGGCGCGGTTCTCGTTTTTACGCACTTTGTAGCCGCAAGATTCCAGATCGATAACGCCTTTTTTACCCTGCCAGTCGATTTTACAACCGCAATAAAAGTCGCCGGGGACGTCGGCATTCACTTTTACGCCAGCGGCTTTCGCCTGGGAAAAACTATGAATACCAGCTGCCGCAAGCGGGCCGCTGGCTGCCACGCTGAACAACGCGACGGCAAAAACATACATACGGGACATCGTAAACTCCGTGTCAAAACGAGCCCGCAACGTAGCGAATGAGGGTGTCAGATGCAATCAGTCAGATCAGAAAGTTTCTAATTAATTCCGGTGGTTACTTTTCCGCCACCAGTAGATCGCCGCAGCGAACGCAGCGGTAGGTGGCTTCACCGCGCACCACGCGGTTATGACGACGAACGGTGAGCTGATGCTGCTGGCACTGGCAGCGATAGGGGAAGGTGTTCTGGCGTACCGAATCAAGCTCAAAGCGGTGGGTGCGGCGGGCGGGGACGCCCAGCACGGCCTCCATCATCCATTTCCACTCTTTACCGTGCGGCGCGACGCGGCCAAAGTGTTTCCACACCAGCAGATGCGCCAGTTCGTGCGGCACCACTTCATCGATAAACGCCTGCTGATTTTCCAGCAATAGCACTGGATTAAGGCGGATCTCGTTTTTCTCCAGCCACGCGGTGCCTGCGGAGGTGCCGCGCTGCTGATAAACCAGCGTCGGTTCCGCATAGCGGCGTTCCAGCTTGAGATTGGCGGTGGCAAGGTGCTCCCGCAGGCTACGCATGACGGCCTGCTGGATAGCGATGGGAATACGGGGTGTTTTCATAGCGCCAGAGGATAGTGCGCCGCGCGGTGGAGAGCAAGAAGAAGCTTCCTCCCGAAGGGGAGGAAGCACAGAGGGGATTAATCGCGAGCGCCGATTTCGCGCAGCGGACGTCCCTGCATCAGGTTGCGTTCAATATGTTCCAGCGAGACGTTTTTGGTTTCCGGAATCAGCCAGATAGTCAGCAGGATAAACAGCACGTTCAGACCGCCGTAGACCCAGAAGGTGTTGGCGCTGCCGAGAGAGTTCAGCATGGTCAGGAAGGTGGCGCCGACGATCATATTGGCAATCCAGTTGGTCGCGGTGGAGCAGGTGATACCGAAATCGCGGCCTTTCAGCGGCTGGATTTCCGAACACAGTACCCAAATCAGCGGGCCGGCGCTCATCGCGAAGCCGACGATAAACATCAGCAGCATCAGTACCGCGAAGTACTGTGCGGTAGCAGAATGAATACCGATATGCATCATGCTGCCCAGTACGCCCATACCGGCGGCCATCACGATAAAGCCGAGGATCAGCGTCGGTTTGCGGCCCCAGCGGTCGACCAGGCCGATAGCGATAAAGGTGGCCAGTACGTTGGTCAGGCCGACGATCACGGTGCCCCACATTTGCTCAGTGGTATTGGCATAGCCCGCCAGTTCAAAAATCTTCGGCGCATAGTACATGATGACGTTCATTCCGGTGAACTGTTGCATGATCTGCAGCAGTACGCCGAGGAATACCGCACGGCGGAAGTTGCTGTTCTCTTTGAACAGCGCCCAGCCGGACTGTTTGACTTTCAGGCTTTCGCGGATTTCATCGAGCTCGCGTTTGGCTTCGGCGCTGGTATCTCGCAGGCGCAGCAGGACGCGCTCGGCATCGACGAAACGGCGTTTAGCGGCAAACCAGCGCGGGCTATCCGGCAGGAAGATAACGCCGATCAGCAGCAGGACTGCCGGGATGATAATCACGCCGAGCATCCAGCGCCACGCGCCGCTATAGCTGAAGGCGGTATCGGAAAGATAGGCGCCGAGAATACCGATGGTAATCATCAACTGGTACATCGAAATCATACTGCCGCGGATTTTCTCCGGCGCGATTTCCGACAAGTACAGCGGCGCGGTGTAAGAGGCGACGCCAACCGCCAGCCCCAGCAATACGCGGGAAATTAGCAGGATTTCGACGTTCGGCGCGGCGGCGGAAAATAGCGAGCCCGCAACGAACAGGATCGCGCCGATCATCAGACTTTTTTTACGCCCAAGTTTGAAAGAGAGCCAGCCGCTGCCCACTGCGCCGACGGCGGCGCCGAACATCATGGAGCTGACCACCCACTCCTGGGTGTGTGCGCTGATTTGGAATTCATTGGCAATGAACGGTAAGGCGCCGGCAATAACGCCGATATCAAGGCCGAACAGTAAGCCGGCCAGCGCGGCGAGGAAACAGACAAAGAACGTCATCGTCTTGTTTGAACGCCCTTGTTTTTTATTGTCAGGCATAACGCCCTCCAGTTGAGTTATTGATTCTGTCGATGCTTAGAGTAGGGGAGTGCAGGACAAAAAAACGTGATTACAATCACGACTGTGTAATCGGTTACACTAAGGTAAAGATATGTAATCAGCAAAAACATATTCAAATCATAGATATAAAAGGCAATTATCGCCAATAAGATTGCGCTGAAACGGTGAGGTTCGACATGGTATGTAACATTGTGAAAAGAATTGGCTTCAAAAGAATGCTCAGTTACGCCAGGCTCTATAACAGATATGTAATCGCTTCCATTGTCTATGGCCTGCATGACAAAAAAGGGCAGGAAGCGTTAGATGTGGGGAATGAGGGGCAACAAAAAGGCCAGCGCGGGGCTGGCCTTAAGTCGTCAAGCGGGGTGGCTTATTTCAGGCCAGCCGCTTCGCGCAGCAGGGCTGCTTTGTCGGTTTTTTCCCATGGGAAATGTTCGCGACCAAAGTGACCGTAAGCCGCGGTCTCTTTGTAGATCGGGTGCAGCAGATCCAGCATCTGAATCAGGCCGTATGGACGCAGGTCGAAGAACTCGCGTACCAGCAGGGTCAGCTGTTCAGAAGGCACTTTTTCGGTGCCGAAGGTTTCGACCATGATTGAGGTCGGTTCAGCGACGCCGATAGCGTAGGAAACCTGAATCTCACAACGATCGGCAAGGCCTGCGGCAACGATGTTTTTCGCCACATAGCGCGCCGCGTAGGCTGCGGAACGGTCAACTTTAGATGGATCTTTACCGGAGAACGCGCCGCCGCCGTGGCGAGCCATACCGCCGTAGGTATCAACGATGATCTTACGACCGGTCAGACCGCAGTCGCCCATCGGGCCGCCGATAACGAAACGGCCGGTCGGGTTGATGAAGAACTTGGTCGAAGCGTTCAGCCATTCGGTCGGCAGAATCGGCTTGATGATCTCTTCCATCACTGCTTCCTGCAGGGATTTCTGATCGATATCTTCAGCGTGCTGAGTAGACAGAACTACCGCATCGATGCCGACGATTTTGCCGTCGTCATACTGGAAAGTGACCTGGCTTTTCGCGTCCGGACGCAGCCACGGCAGGGTGCCGTTTTTGCGGACTTCAGCCTGGCGCTGTACCAGACGGTGAGCATAGGTCACCGGAGCCGGCATCAGCACGTCAGTTTCGTTAGTGGCATAACCAAACATCAGGCCCTGGTCGCCCGCGCCCTGTTCCAGCGGGTCGGCACGGTCAACGCCCTGGTTGATGTCCGGGGACTGTTTACCAATGGCGCTCAGGACGGCACAAGAGTTGGCGTCAAAGCCCATATCGGAATGCACGTAGCCAATTTCACGCACCGTGTTACGGGTGATCTCTTCGATATCAACCCATGCGCTGGTGGTGA
Organism: Klebsiella sp. CN_Kp088; assembly: GCF_040064335.1. Taxonomy (NCBI): domain Bacteria; kingdom Pseudomonadati; phylum Pseudomonadota; class Gammaproteobacteria; order Enterobacterales; family Enterobacteriaceae; genus Klebsiella; species Klebsiella sp. CN_Kp088. Next base: position 26,004 of record NZ_JBEAIQ010000027.1, read on the forward strand.
TTTCACCGCCAACCAGAACCATGCCGGTTTTAACGTAGGTTTCGCAGGCTACGCGCGCTTTCGGATCCTGTTCGAGGATCGCGTCCAGCACGGCATCGGAGATTTGGTCAGCAATTTTGTCTGGATGCCCTTCTGATACAGACTCGGACGTAAAGAGGTGTTTTGCCATGTTTTATTTTACCTGTGAGTATTCGTGTAGCTCATACTGTTGTGTAGAGAGGCTTTGATAGATGACCCTACCAAGGCTTGCAGGTAGTGACACGAGCAGTCTGAGTGTTAATCAGTATAGATGGATTAACTTCTGGATGGCTATTTTAGGTCAGAACTTCATCGCATTTCCACATTTTTTTGACATCACCCGCATTAATGGAAAAAGCGTGGTGGAAATTTTTCCTGACAACCCCGGCAAGGCGCGTATTTTTATTTTGCATTTTACCCCGCTTCTCGGTATAAAACGCCGCGCGCGGCTCATTAAAAAAGCGCACGAAGCCCCATCTCGTGACGCCACTTCCAGCCGGGTTAAGCACTCTGTTACACAGCGGCGGTTTCGCCGGCTGTTCGATATGTATGTACCCTAAATAATTTAAGTTGCAGGAAGGCGGCAAGGGCGTGAATTCCCAGGAGCATAGATAACTATGTGACTGGGATGAACGCACGCAGCCAACGCATCTGCAGCTTGAAGTATGACGGGTATAGCTTTGGCTTGTCGCTGGCCTGTTTCGGGGCAGTGTGGAGGTGATACCAGATAATGAACCAACGTTTTTCGCCTGATTCGTCGCGTCGTTCTGTCGCGCAATTCTATCCCGCAATCTGCATCTCTTTCGTGCAAACCTGCCGATGTTCTACCCATCTCGGCGCTTCTCAGGATTCCAGGGCCTCCAGGCTTTTTGAAAACTGAACAAGGGCGCTCTTGCGTGAGCAAGGGTTTTCTCGTGGTTTCTCCGGGCTGTCACACCAGCTTCGGGTACGTGTTTTACTATATATGAATAAGAAACCGGTCGCGCAGCTGCAGTGCCAGCACTATCTGCTGGGATTAAAGGCTGTTCATGGGTTGTTATCGCGTCTGTCGACTGCGATAGTAGTTAATATTACAAGTTGAGGTTCGCTATGTCTGACGACATGTCTTTGGGTTCGCTTTCGTCAGCAGGCGAACACGGTGTACTACGTTCCATGCAGGAGGTTGCGATGAGCTCCCAGGAAGCCAGCAAAATGCTACGTACCTACAATATTGCCTGGTGGGGTAATAACTATTACGACGTTAACGAACTGGGCCATATCAGCGTTTGCCCGGATCCTGACGTCCCGGAAGCGCGCGTCGACCTGGCCGAGCTGGTCAAAGCGCGCGAAGCCCAGGGACAACGCCTGCCGGCGCTGTTCTGCTTCCCGCAGATCCTGCAACATCGTCTGCGCTCGATTAACGCCGCCTTCAAGCGCGCGCGTGAATCCTACGGTTATAACGGCGACTATTTCCTTGTCTACCCGATCAAGGTTAACCAGCACCGTCGCGTGATTGAATCCTTGATCCACTCCGGCGAACCGCTGGGGCTGGAGGCCGGTTCGAAGGCTGAGCTGATGGCGGTGCTGGCGCACGCGGGGATGACCCGTAGCGTGATCGTCTGTAACGGTTATAAAGATCGCGAATACATCCGTCTGGCGCTGGTGGGTGAGAAGATGGGCCATAAGGTCTATCTGGTCATCGAGAAGATGTCGGAAATCGCCATCGTGCTGGAAGAGGCCGCCCGTCTGAACGTAGTGCCGCGCCTTGGCGTGCGTGCGCGTCTGGCTTCGCAGGGCTCCGGTAAATGGCAGTCCTCCGGCGGTGAGAAATCCAAATTTGGCCTCGCGGCGACGCAGGTGCTGCAACTGGTCGAAATTCTGCGCGAGGCAGGCCATCTTGAGAGCCTGCAACTGCTGCACTTCCACCTCGGCTCGCAGATGGCCAACATTCGCGATATCGCCACCGGCGTGCGCGAATCGGCGCGTTTCTACGTCGAGCTGCATAAGCTGGGCGTCAATATTCAGTGCTTCGATGTCGGCGGCGGTCTGGGCGTGGACTATGAAGGGACCCGCTCGCAGTCCGACTGTTCGGTGAACTACGGCCTGAATGAGTACGCCAACAATATCATCTGGGCGATCGGCGATGCCTGTGAAGAGAACGGCCTGCCGCACCCGACGGTGATTACTGAGTCCGGCCGCGCGGTGACCGCGCACCACACCGTACTGGTTTCCAACATTATCGGCGTCGAGCGCAACGAATACACCGAGGCGACCCCGCCGGCGGAAGACGCCGCGCGTCCGCTGCAGAGCATGTGGGAAACCTGGCTGGAGATGCACGAAACCGGCAACCGCCGCTCGCTGCGTGAATGGCTGCATGACAGCCAAATGGATCTGCACGATATCCACATCGGCTACTCCTCAGGCACCTTCAACCTGCAGGAGCGCGCGTGGGCGGAACAGCTGTATCTGAACATGTGCCATGAGGTGCAAAAACAGCTCGATCCAAGCAACCGCGCCCATCGCCCGATTATCGATGAGCTGCAGGAACGTATGGCGGATAAAATCTACGTCAACTTCTCGCTGTTCCAGTCGATGCCGGATGCCTGGGGTATCGATCAGCTGTTCCCGGTGATGCCGCTGGAAGGGCTGAACAAGTCGCCGGAACGCCGCGCGGTGCTGCTGGATATTACCTGCGACTCCGATGGCGCCATCGATCACTATGTTGACGGCGACGGGATCGCCACCACCATGCCGATGCCGGAATACGACCCGGAGAACCCGCCAATGCTGGGCTTCTTTATGGTTGGCGCTTATCAGGAGATCCTCGGCAACATGCACAACCTGTTCGGCGACACCGAAGCGGTAGACGTCTTCGTCTTCCCGGACGGTAGCGTTGAGGTTGAGCTCTCCGATGAGGGCGATACGGTGGCGGATATGCTGCAGTATGTTCAACTGGATCCGAATACGTTGCTGACCCAGTTCCGCGATCAGGTGAAAAATACCGGACTCGACGCCGAGCTGCAGCAGCAGTTCCTCGAAGAGTTCGAAGCGGGGCTGTACGGGTATACTTATCTTGAAGATGAGTAACTAAGAGTTATCCGCTGGCGGGCCGGTTTATATTCCTGAACCGGCCCTTTTTTATAAATGAAATCTGAAACATCATGGTAGCTGCTTTTTAAAATGACAAAGGTCCGTACACTGCCGCAGGGAATTAACATTCAGTGAAACAGGGACGGAATATGAAAAGCATACCGCGTTACGGTCTTATTATCGGTTTATTATTTTTAAGCGGCTGCGCAAAACAGCCGGAGTACAATACCCGCACGGCACTCTCCACTGAGGTTGCCACCCGCTGGGGCAGCGACGTTCACTCAACGGTTAAAGGCGTGTCTGCAGAACGCGTAGATTCCCATCCTGATGAGATCGTACTAATTAATTATTCCGGTCAATATCAAACCGGGTTTGACCAGCGCTATAGCATTCGTAATAGCGATCTGGAATATGCGGTGCGCGATGCTAATTTTAACTCTCTCCCTATTACTCGCAGCTATAATAATTCCACGGGAAAATGGCAATACGCCATTGCGGCCCGCGTTGGTACTCAGTATCAATTATATGTCCGTAATTATAGCCACAGCGTGGATTATGAAATTGTCGCCACGGTGGATGGTCTCGATGTCCTGAGCGGTAAGGCCGGTTCGCTTAACAACAATGGCTACATTGTGCCTGCTGGTGGCTCGTTAGCGATCAAAGGCTTTCGTAAAAACAGCCGTATCGAGGCGGCATTCGAATTTTCAAACGTCGCGCAATCTTATGCCGCCCATTCCGTACAGGGCGACACGCGTAACGTTGGAGTCATTGGTTTTGCGGCCTTCGCTTTACGTGGAAAAGAGCAAGCGTCGCTACCGCCGTGCGCGAGCCAGGCCTTCCAGGCGGACGGTTTCGCCCCGGCGCCTTGTCAAAAATAAACGTCCCGCTTGCTGCCGGGCGTTTTTCGGGCGATAATTTATGCCCATAAGCAGTAACCCAATTCAAACCCTTCCTCGTCGGGCCTAACGACGCGGAGGGGTTTTTTTATACTTATTTTTTACGTACCACGACTGCGAAAAGAGGTCATATCCATGAGCACTTTAGGTCATCAATACGATAACTCCCTGGTATCCAACGCCTTTGGTTTCCTGCGTCTGCCGATGAACTTTATGCCGTATGAAAGCGATGCGGATTGGGTCATCACCGGCGTGCCGTTTGATATGGCGACCTCCGGGCGCGCGGGCGGCCGTCATGGCCCGGCGGCGATCCGTCAGGTGTCAACCAACCTTGCCTGGGAGCACAACCGTTTCCCATGGAACTTCGACATGCGCGAACGCCTGAACGTCGTGGACTGCGGCGATCTGGTCTACGCCTTCGGCGACGCCCGCGAAATGAGCGAGAAACTGCAGGCGCACGCGGAGAAACTGCTGGCGGCCGGTAAACGCATGCTCTCCTTCGGCGGCGACCATTTCGTCACCCTGCCGCTGCTGCGCGCCCACGCCAAGCATTTCGGTAAAATGGCGCTGGTACACTTCGATGCCCACACCGATACCTACGCCAACGGCTGTGAATTCGACCACGGCACCATGTTCTACACCGCGCCGAACGAAGGGCTTATCGATCCGAACCACTCCGTGCAGATCGGTATTCGTACCGAATTCGATAAAGATAACGGTTTTACCGTGCTTGATGCGGGCCAGGTTAACGACCGCAGCGTCGATGACATCATCGCTCAGGTGAAGCAGATCGTCGGCGATATGCCGGTGTACCTGACCTTCGATATCGACTGCTTGGATCCGGCATTTGCGCCAGGTACCGGTACGCCGGTGATCGGTGGACTCACCTCCGACCGTGCGATCAAACTGGTGCGCGGCCTGAAGGATCTGAACATCGTCGGGATGGACGTGGTTGAAGTCGCCCCGGCCTATGACCAGTCCGAAATCACCGCCCTGGCGGCGGCGACTCTGGCGCTGGAGATGCTTTATATTCAGGCGGCGAAGAAAGGCGACTAATTTTTAAGCGTTTACTGCTGCTGCTGCGCGACGCATGCGCAGCAGCAGTACGCCGCCGGCGCACAGCGTGATCAGCTGCGATGCCACCAGAACGGAAAAACCTGAACTGACCGATCCCACCGATTTCATCACCACTCCCATCAGCAGCGGAATAAACGCCGCGCAAATATTGCCAATGCCGTTAATGATCCCATAGGCGCTGCCCACCGCTTCGCGCGGGGCGTGATGCTGAACCACCGCGGGGATCGCTGCCCCCTGTAATCCCCAGAAAACGTTCGCCGCCAGCATAAACAGCGCCAGCATCGCCGGCTGATGGCTGAGCATCAGCGCCAGCACAGAACCGGCGGTGAGTAGGCCGCCGATAATAAACAGCAGCGGCGCCTGCTCCGGGCGCATTTTGTCGAGGAGCACGCCGCCAAGAAACTTTGAGCCGAGGCTTAACAGAAAGGGGACAGCCGCCAGCAGGCCGGTAGCCTGTAGCGAGAAGTGGTGCTCGTCGCGCAGCCAGGCGGGCAACCAGGCGCTACTCCCCCACAGATAGCTGAGTGTGGCGATTTCTACCAGCAGGATCCAGCCTAGCAGCGGCGTGCGCCAGGCGAGGGCGAAAGTCTGCCTGAAACCCGGCTTCGCGCGCTGTGAGGTTACTTGTGGCGCGGGGAGAAACCGCCAGATTAATCCGCCGCCGAGTAGCAGGTTAAGCAGCGCCAGCGCGTAGAAGGAGCCGATCCAGCCAACGTGCGCCATCAGCCAGGTGACCAGCGGGAAGCCTACCGCCAGCCCCAACGATACGCCAAGGGCGGTCAGCGCATTCGGCTTGCCTATTTCATCGGCGGCGAAGTTGTCGTTGATAAAGCGCGTTTTCAGAGAGAACAGCGGCCCCTCCGCCACGCCAAGAACGATGCGCGCGATCAACATTCCCAGCAGTGAGCCGAGTAGCGGGGAAATGGCGCACACCAGCGCCCATATCGCAATGCTGCTTAACAGTCCCTGACGATAATGCCATCTACTTTCTATAACTGGGGTTAATAATAATGCCGAAAAACCATAACCCAGAAGAAAGCATGTCATTAGCATACCTTGTAACATTCTGTTTTCATTTAACTGAAAATGGGCAGCGAATTCCGGATTAAGGATCATCACCGAGATATTTACCCGATCGACGTAGGAAATGATTATTAACAAAAGTAATGCTATTACCCCTTGCCATCTTGCCGCCATTCGTTGTCTCCACGCTTAATTTAATGATTGCCAGTTATTATTTTTTAACGCCAGAAATAGTTACATGAGTAAAATGGTTCACCTGTGAAACTCATTGTTTTTAAATGATTAAATAAAGAGTTGTTTCATGGGTGAAACACCATGGTTTCCGCTATTGCCCATTTTTAATGATCGATTTGAAAAGAAGTCAATAGTCGTATGTGAAATTTAAATCGGCATTTTTATTTATAATGGATCACCGCTTTAAATATCATCATTTCATCTGAATGCAGTTTTTCGTGATCAATTGCACACTTAGCTAATTTAAAAGCCATTCATTAACAAGTTCGTCACATTAACGCTTGACGAAACATTCACCGCTTTTATATTGACCGTATTAAATAAGAAACAGAGTTTCATATATGAAACATAAGCCCGGAGGATTGCGATGAGCTGGATAGGCGTATGTGACGCGGAGCAAGTACAGGAAGATTTCCCATATAGCGGCAATATCGACGGTAAGGAAATCGGTATTTATCTGATTGATGGCGAATATTACGCGCTGGAAGACGTTTGCCCTCATGCCTATGCGCTCCTGAGCCAGGGCTTTGTCGAAGATGGCAAGGTGGAATGCCCGCTGCATGAGGCGGTATTCGACGTCAAAACCGGCCAGTGCCTGCATGGCCCCGGCGGTCGCAACCTTAATCGTTACCCGGTGCGGGTATACGACAATCAGATCCAGATTACCTTTATCGAGGAGAACGTGGCATGAGCGAATCCCTGGACTTCAACCCGGCGCTACCGGAAAGCCGCCAGTTTACGCCACCGGCGGAAGGCGGAAACGGCAATATCCATAAGCCTGGCGACTATCACAATCTGATTTGGCAAACCCGCAGCCGGGTGCCGGAAAACTGGGAACTGCAGCTTATCGCCACCCTGGAAACGTTGTTCGAGCAGGGCGCGGAAAGTCTCGGTGAACTGGTGAACGGCCTCAATGGCGTCAGGATGCATGACCAACAGGGCGAACCGTGGAGCGAAAGCAGCTTCCAGGCATTTTTACAGGTTAACGGCTACTGAGGACACAGCGATGACGACAACGGTACAAAACTATCTTGATAAAGGACTGCGCGGCCTGTGGTATCCGGTGCTGGCGAGCTGGGAAGTGCAGTCTGCGCCGGTAGGCATTACCCGTCTCGGCGAGCAGATCGTGGTCTGGCGGAATAAAGACGGTCAGGTGCAGGCGCTGGAAGACCGCTGCCCGCATCGCGGCGCGCGTCTGTCAATGGGCTGGAACTTAGGCGATCGTATCGCCTGCTGGTATCACGGCGTGGAAGTCGCCGGTAACGGCGAAGTCAAAGACGTCCCGGCGGTTGACCGCTGCCCGCTGGTCGGCCAGCAGTGCGTGCGCAGCTACAACGTGCAGGAAGCGCATGGGGCAATCTTCCTGTGGTTCGGCGTCACCGCCGACCAGCAGCCGGATGAACTGAGCTTCCCGGAGGAACTGGCCAACCACGAAAAATACAGTAACTTCCTGTGCACCGCGGCGTGGAAATGCAACTACCAGTACGCGCTGGAAAACGTGATGGACCCGATGCACGGTACCTATCTGCACTCGTCATCGCATTCGATGGCGGAAGGCGATCGCAAAGCCGATATGGTGCTGCAGCCGACGAAAACCGGCTTTATCTTCGAGAAAAAAGGGCAGAGCGGCGTCAACTTTGACTGGGTTGAACTGGGCAACAGCGGCGCCTACTGGATGCGCCTGTCTATTCCGTACAAAAAGCGTTTCGGGCCGGGCGGCCACTTCTGGATCGTCGGCATGGTGGTTCCGGAAGATAACGACAACTGCCGCGTCTTCTTCTGGCGCATCCGCGGCGTTCAGGGCTGGCAGCGCGATCTGTGGCGCTTTATGTACCGCAACCGTCTGGAAAAACTGCACTGGGAAGTACTGGAACAGGATCGCGTGGTGCTGGAAAGCCTGGCGCCGAACGCCCGCGATCATGAATATCTCTATCAACATGACGTCGGTTTGTCCCGCCTGCGCCGCATGATGCAGAAAGCGGCGAAAGAGCAGTTAGCGCTTCGCGAAGCGCAGCAGGGTGCCGCCTGATGAACGGCCTGCTGAACGGTAAACGTATTGTCGTCACCGGCGCGGCGCGCGGCCTGGGTTACCACTTTGCCGAAGCCTGCGCCGCGCAGGGCGCGACGGTGGTGATGTGCGACATCCTGCAGGGGGAGCTGGCGGAAAGCGCTCATCGCCTGCAGCAGAAGGGCTATCAGATCGAATCCCACGCCATCGATCTTGCCAGTCAAGCGTCGATCGAGCAGGTCTTCAGCGCCATCGGCGCGCAGGGGCCTATCGATGGCTTAGTCAATAACGCGGCGATGGCCACCGGCGTCGGCGGTAAAAATATGATCGATTACGATCCGGACCTGTGGGATCGGGTGATGACGGTCAATGTCAAAGGCACCTGGCTGGTGACCCGCGAGGCGGTACCGCTGCTGCGCGAAGGGTCGGCGATCGTCAACGTCGCTTCGGATACCGCGCTGTGGGGCGCGCCGCGGCTGATGGCCTATGTCGCCAGTAAGGGCGCGGTGATTGCGATGACCCGCTCCATGGCCCGCGAGTTGGGTGAAAAGCGGATCCGTATCAACGCCATCGCGCCGGGACTGACCCGCGTTGAGGCCACGGAATACGTTCCCGCCGAGCGTCATCAGCTGTATGAGAACGGCCGCGCGCTCAGCGGCGCGCAGCAGCCGGAAGATGTCACCGGCAGCGTGGTCTGGCTGCTGAGCGATCTTTCGCGCTTTATCACCGGCCAACTGATCCCGGTCAACGGCGGTTTTGTCTTTAACTAACAAGTGAGGCGGTATGGCGAACGATCAGGAAGTGAAGTACCTGGTACCGGGTCTGGAGCGCGGTTTACAACTGCTGCTGGCGTTTGGCGAACAGCATCGCGATCTAACCTTTGCCGAGCTGCATCGGCTGGTGGATATGCCGAAAGCGACCGCCTATCGCGTGGTGCAGACGCTGGAATATATGGGCTTTCTCGAGCGCAATGCCCGCACCAATACCTTTTCGCTGGGCATGAACGTACTGCGTCTGGGCTTTGAATATATCGCCTCACTGGATGTCGCTCAGGTGGGTCAGCCGGTCATCGAGCAACTGCGCGATATCAGCCAGTGCAGCAGCCATCTGGCGATCCGCGATGGCCGCGACATTATCTACATCGCCCGCGTCAGCGCCGCCGGTTCGCGTATCAACCAGGTCAGCGTCGGAACGCGGCTACCGGTGCACTGTACCTCGCTTGGCCGCATGCTGCTGACCGATGTTTCCCGCAGCGAGTTTGAACAATTGTTCCCGAATGAACGTCTGCCGGGCAATACGCCGGGCCAGCTGTACGACCGCGAAGCGCTGTGGCAGATGGTGCAGCAGGATAAAGCCCGCGGCTACGTGATTGGCGAATCGTTCTATCGCCACGGCATCTCATCGATTGTCTATCCGGTCTTTGACCGCAGCGGCCGGGTGGCGGCGGTCGTCAGCATTCTGGTGCCGTCGGACGAGATCCCGCAAAGCGATCGCGAACGGTTGCAGAACGACGTCAGTATGGCGGCGGACAAAATTTCCGGCTTCCTCGGATATTTGTCACAGGCAAGTTAAATCAACAACTTAACTGCAGGCGCTTGATTGCGTCGGGCATGTTTTACGCCCAAATTCGGGCGACTGAACGGTAAAGAGGCGACGAATAATGAGTATTACCGGAATTGAAAAGCTGGAATTTGGCGTAGACGACCTGAACCACAGCGCTAAATTCATGCGCGATTTTGGCCTGACCGGCGACGCCAGCGGCCGCGCGTTTACCACCCTCAGCGGCGCGCGGGTCGAACTTAACCCGACCGATGCCGCCGACCTGCCGCCAGCCTTTGAGGCGGGCAACACCCTGCGTCGCATGACCTGGGGCGTGGCGGATTGGGCGGCGCTGGATGCGCTGCGCCCGAAGCTGGAACTTCAGCCCGCTTTCCGTGAAATCGACGGCGCGCTGGAGTGCCGCGATCCCAACGGTATGACACTGCGGGTGCAGGTTAGCCAGCAAACGGCGGTTGAACTGAACGTTGAACCGATCAACCAGTGGGGCGATGTGCGTCGCATCGACACCCCGAGCCCGGTGTACGACCGCGCGCAGCCGATTAACGTCGGCCACGTGGTGTTCTTCGTGGAAGAACTGGCGGCGGTGGAAAGTTTCTATCGCGAAGTCCTCGGCTTCCAGGTGTCAGACCGCTATATCAATCGCGCGGTGTTCCTGCGCTGCGGCGTGCGCGGCGGACACCATAACCTCTTCTTATTGCAGTTGCCCAACCGCAAGCGCGGGCTAAACCACGTCGCGTTTACCGTACGGGATATTCATGAAGTGATCGGCGGCGGCATTGCGATGAATAAAAACGCGTGGAGCACGTTTATCGGTCCCGGCCGCCATCCGGTCTCCTCGGCCTACTTCTGGTATGTCAACAGCCCGACCGGCGGCGCTTTTGAGTACTACACCAACGATGACTATCTGACGGAAAACTGGCAGCCGCGCGAACTGGAGCATTCACTCGTGTCCTTTACCGAATGGGCGGTGGAAGGCGGTATCGATCACGATACCCGTCGCCAGCAGAAAAAACCGGAGGCGGTATGACGGCGCGGATAGTCATTATCGGCGGCGGCCAGGCTGGCGGCTGGGCAGCGAAAACGCTGCGTGATGAAGGGTTTAGCGGCGAGATTTGCGTGGTTGCCGAAGAGCAATGGGATTTTTACGAGCGCCCGCCGCTGTCGAAAGCGGCATTGCTGGAGGCCGAACCGGCGCTGCCGCGGTTATTCAGCGCCGAGGCGCAGCAGGCGCTGGATCTGCGCTGGTACCGCCCGCTGCGCGCGGAATCGATCGACCGGCAAAATAAAACCCTGGCGCTGAGCAACGGCGAAACGCTGGCGTACGACCAACTACTGATCGCCACCGGCGGCCGCGCGCGGCTGCCGTCCGAGGCCTGGAGGCAGCATCCGCAGGTGTATACCCTGCGCCACTGGCAGGACGCGCAGCATCTGAAGCAGCGGCTGGCGTCGGCAACGCGGCTGGCGATCGTCGGCGGCGGCTGGATTGGCCTCGAAATCGCCGCCTCGGCGCGCAAAAGCGGCGTAGCCGTGACCCTTTATGAACAGCAGCCGGCGCTGTGCATGCGCTCGGTCAGTATGGAGGTCTCGCAGGCCCTGGATCAGTTGCATCGCGGGCAGGGCGTTGATATTCGCCGCGGCTGCGGCGCGCTGGAGCTGGAAGATGATAACGGCCTGCCGACGCTGCACAGCGATGGCCAGCGGGAAACCTTCGATGCGGTGGTGGTGGGGATCGGCGTCGATCTGAATCTCGAACTGGCGCGCGATGCCGGGCTCACTGTCGAACGCGGCATTGTCGTTGATGCCCAGGGGCGCAGCAGCGATCCGGTGATTTTCGCCGCCGGCGATGTCGCCCAGCACCATCAATACGGCCTGTGCATTCAGTCGTGGGCCTTTGCGCAAAATCAGGCCATCGCGACGGCGAAAGCGATGCTCGATCCGCAGGCCAGCGGCTACGACGAGGCGCCGTGGCTGTGGTCGGATCAATACGATCGCAATATCCAGATCCTGGGGATCCCGCAGGCGGGCAGCCGCACCATCGTGCGTGACGAGCCGCAGGGCGCGCTCTACTTCTCGCTGAATGCCGATGGGCGTTTAACGCAGCTGGTGGCCTTCAATAATGCACGTACCGTGAAGCTGGCGAAGCGCTGGATGGCGGCGGGGAGGGATCTCTCTGACGTCCCGCTCGCTGACCCGACTTTCTCGCTGATGTCATTGCGATAATTAACGCGAACCCTTAAGGGGGATAAATGACCACATTAGAGACTAACGCCGCGCCTGCTGAGGCGAGCGGCGAGGGCGTCCGCACGCCTGAAAAGGCGGTTCGTTGGGCCATTCCGCTGTCGCTGCTGGCCTGCGTACTGCTGGCGTTTTTCGACAAAATCAGCATCGCCGCGCTGTTTTCCGATAGCCATTTCCAGCAGGCGATGGGGATCGATTTCGATACCACCCGGCTGGGCATTTTGATGAGCGCCTTTCTGTTGAGCTACGGCTTCTCGTCAGTGTTGTTAAGCGGTCTTGGCGACCGGATTGCGCCGCTGCGCTTGCTAACTGGAATGATGGTGGTGTGGTGCATCCTGATGGTGATCATGGGTTTCACCCACAACTACGCGCTGATGGTGACGCTGCGCATCCTGCTGGGCATTGCTGAAGGGCCGCTGTTCCCGTTGGCGTTCGCCGTGGTGCGTCACACCTTCCCGCAGCGGCTACAGGCCCGCGCCACCATGCTGTGGCTGCTTGGCACGCCGGTTGGCGCGGCGCTGGGTTTCCCGCTGTCAATCTGGCTACTCAATACCTTCGGCTGGCAGAGCACCTTTTTCGTGATGGCGATGCTGACGGTACCGGTGCTGATTTTTGTGCGCATCGGGCTGCGCGGCGTGCAGCTGGAGGCGAAAGTCGGCAGCGATAAAACTTCGCAGGAAGCGCGCCGCAGCGCGCGTCGCGAGCTCTTCGTGAGTCCGCATTTCTGGATGATCTGCATTTTCAACATCGCCTTTCTCGCCTATCTGTGGGGGATCAACGGCTGGCTGCCGGGCTACCTGATTAAAGGCAAAGGCATTCATCTGGAACACGCCGGCTGGCTGTCGTCGATGCCGTTTATCGCCATGCTGCTGGGCGAAATTATAGGCGCCTGGCTGTCCGACCGCGTCGATAAGCGCGCCGCCGCCTGCTTTATTTCCCTGGCGGGCGCCGGAATCGGGCTGGCGGCGGTGATGCATTTTAGCGCGCCGTTGCCGGTGATCGCGGCGATGAGTTTTAGCACCTTTATGTGGGGCACCGGCGCGCCAAACATTTTCGCGCTGCTGGCTAAAGCGACCCATCCACGGGTCAGCGCCACGGCGGGGGGGATTTTCAACGGGCTGGGAAACTTTGCCGGGGCGCTATCGCCGGCGGTGATGGGCGCGCTTATCGCCTTCACCCATAGCATGGATTCCGGGCTGATTTTTCTGGCGGTGATGGCGGCGGTGGGCTGCGCCCTGTTACTGCCGCTGCTGAGACGTTACTGAGGATAAAACGATGACTGATTCAACCGTAACTGCAAAACAGAGTTTGAAACCTGACCATATGACGATGGAAGAGTGGGTGGAGTCGCGTATCGCGCGCTTTGAAGGCCGTAAATACGACTGGAATGCGCTGAAATTCCAGGCCGATTTCGATCCGAAATATCGCCGCGCGCAGATGCGCTACATCGGCACCGGCGCCACCGGCGTCGCCAGTGATACCAACACCGTTCCGGCCGAGCACTTCACCTTCTCCACCATGGTGTTGCCGTCCAAATGTGAAGGCCCGCTGCACCTGCATGATGACGTAGAAGAGGTGTTCTTCATGCTCAAAGGGCAGATCACCCTGATGATTCAGGATGGCGACAACTATACCGAAACCGTGCTACGCGAACGCGATCTGATCTCGGTGCCGCCTGGAATTTACCGCGGTTTGTTCAACCACGGCGAAGAAGAGGCGCTGATGTGCGTGATGCTCGGCACCCATAAGCCGCATATTCCGACCTACCCGGAAGATCATCCGCTGGCAAAAGTAAAACGTAACTAAGGGGCGATGATGACGGGGTTTCGTGAACAAGGAAGCGGTATTCCGCTGACGCTGCTGCACGGCATCAGTTCCGGCGCGGCCTCCTGGCATAAACAGATGGCGCTGCCCGGCTACCGCGTGCTGGCCTGGGATATGCCCGGTTATGGCGAAAGCCCGATGCTGGCGGCGGCGTCGGCGGATGCCGGTGATTACGCCGACGCGCTGGCGCGAATGCTGGACCGCGCTGGAGTAGAGCAAACCGTACTGGTCGGCCATTCGCTGGGCGCGCTGGTGGCGGCCGCCTTCGCCGCGAAATACCCGCAGAGGGTGCTTTACCTGGTGCTCGCCGACGTCGCGCAGGGCTACGGCCAGGCGGAAGCCGCACAGCGGGAAAAAGTCTGGCAGGGACGTCAACAGCAGATAGCGCTGGGCGGCGAGGCGATGGCGCAGGGGCGGGCGGCAAAACTGCTGCGCCCCGGCGCGCGCGAAGCCGATGTGGCGACCGTGGCGGCAGGCATGCGTAGGCTGCGTAGCGAAGGCTATCTCGCTGCCGCCTGGATGCTGGCGCATGACGACATCCACCGCTGGCTTGCCGACTATCGCGGTCGTCTCTCGGTGTGGTGCGGCGAGCAGGATGCCATTACCCAACCGGAGCTGGTGCAGGGAGTGGCGCTGCGTTACGGCGCTCCTTACATCGCCATCCCGCAGGCTGGACATGCCAGCTATCTCGATAACGAAACCTTTTTTAATCAACTGCTTTTACGCATAGGGGAAGAGGTGCGCGATGAATGCACAAATTGAAGGACGCGTCGCGGTAGTCACCGGCGGCTCGTCAGGGATCGGCTTTGAAACGCTGCGCCTGCTGCTGGGCGAAGGGGCGAAGGTCGCCTTTTGCGGCCGCAACCCGGATCGGCTGGCCAGCGCCCATGCGGCGTTGCAAAACGAATATCCAGAAGGCGAGGTGTTCTCCTGGCGCTGCGACGTACTGAACGAAGCGGAAGTTCAGGCCTTCGCTGACGCGGTCGCCGCGCGTTTCGGCGGCGCCGACATGCTGATTAATAACGCCGGGCAGGGCTATGTCGCCCATTTCGCCGATACGCCGCGCGAGGCCTGGCTGCACGAAGCCGAACTGAAACTGTTCGGCGTGATTAACCCGGTAAAGGCCTTCCAGCCGCAGCTTGAACAGTCGGATATCGCCTCGATTACCTGTGTGAACTCGCTGCTGGCTCTGCAGCCGGAAGAGCACATGATTGCCACCTCTGCTGCCCGCGCCGCGCTGCTCAATATGACGCTGACCCTGTCGAAAGAGCTGGTGGAGAAAGGCATCCGCGTGAATTCCATCCTGCTGGGAATGGTCGAATCCGGGCAGTGGCAGCGCCGTTTCGAAAACCGCAGCGATAAGAGCCAGAGCTGGCCGCAGTGGACCGCCGATATCGCCCGCAAACGCGGGATCCCGATGGCGCGCCTCGGCAAACCGCAGGAACCGGCACAGGCGCTGCTATTCCTCGCTTCGCCGCTGGCCTCCTTTACCACCGGCGCGGCGCTGGACGTTTCCGGCGGTTTCTGCCGCCATCTGTAAGGAAAGATGATGAAAAAGGTCATGTTAATCGGCTATGGCGCGATGGCGCAGGCGGTGATTGAACGCCTGCCGCCGCAGGTGACGTTGGGTTGGATCGTCGCCCGCGAATCGCATCATGCGGCGATCCGCCAGCAGTTCAGCCACACGGTGACGCCGCTTACCGATCCGCAGCAGTGCGAAGAGACACCGGATCTGGTGCTGGAATGCGCCAGCCAGCAGGCGGTCGCGCAGTACGGCGAAGCGGTGCTGGCGCGCGGCTGGCATCTGGCGGTGATCTCGACCGGCGCGCTGGCGGACAGCGAACTGGAACAGCGTTTACGTCAGGCGGGCGGCAAGTTGACGCTGCTGGCTGGCGCAGTAGCCGGGATTGACGGCCTGGCGGCGGCCAAAGAGGGGGGGCTTGAACGAGTGACCTATCAGTCGCGTAAAAGCCCGGCCAGCTGGCGCGGCAGCTATGCCGAACAGCTTATCGACCTCAGCGCGGTCAATGAAGCGCAAATTTTCTTCGAAGGCAGCGCCCGCGAGGCGGCGCGGCTATTCCCGGCAAATGCCAACGTGGCGGCAACCATCGCGCTGGGCGGTATCGGCCTTGACGCGACTCGAGTACAGCTGATGGTCGATCCGGCGACGCAACGCAACACCCATACGCTACACGCCGAAGGATTGTTCGGCGAGTTTCACCTGGAGCTGAGCGGCCTGCCGCTCGCCAGCAATCCGAAAACATCGACCCTCGCGGCACTGAGCGCGGTACGCGCCTGCCGTGAACTGGCATAACGCAGAGAGGCTGAGATGGACGAATTAGACATTTTTATCGGCGGCCAATGGCGTCGCGGCGGCGGCAATTTGATGCACAGCCAGTTTCCGGCGGATGGCGCTATTAACGCGGCGCTGCATGCGGCAAGCCTCGATGATTTACAGGAGGCGATCGACTGCGCCGACCGCGCCTGGCGGGAGCCAACGTGGCGGGCGATGCTGCCGCATCAGCGGGCGAAGATCCTGCATAAAGTCGCCGATCTGATTGAAGCACAGCTTGATGCGCTCACCCAAAAGCAGAGCCGCGATAACGGTAAACCGCTGGCGGAAGCGCGAGGGCTGGTGATGAGCGCGGCGGGGACGGCGCGCTATTTTGCCGCCGCCTGCGAGTTACTGGAAGGCGAGCTGCCGACGCCGCGGCAGGCGGATCTATTGACCCTGAGCCGCTATGAGCCGTTGGGCGTGGTGGCGGCGATCACCCCATGGAACTCGCCGATCGCCAGCGAAATGCAGAAGGTGGCCCCGGCGATCGCCGCCGGAAATGCGGTGATCCTCAAACCGGCGGAAGCCACGCCGCTCATGGCGCTGGAGCTGGCGAAGATCTTTGAGCAGGCCGGTTTACCCGCCGGACTGCTGAGCGTGCTGCCGGGTAAAGGATCGATTATCGGCGATGCGCTGGCCCGCCATCCTAAGGTGCGCAAAATTTCCTTTACCGGCGGCACCACCACCGGGCGTCACCTGGCGCACGTGGCGGCGGAAAAGCTGATCCCGGCGTCGCTGGAGCTGGGCGGTAAATCGCCGACCATCGTGCTGGAAGATGCCGATATCGAACAGGCGGCGCGGGGCATCTGCTACGGCATTTTCAGCTCCGGCGGTCAGGCCTGCATTGCCGGCTCGCGGCTGTTTGTTCATGACAAAGTGTATCCGCAATTAATGGCTCGCCTGCTGGAGTTAACCCAAGGGCTGCGGGTTGGTCATCCGTTCAGCGCTGGCACCCACGTCGGGCCGTTGATCAACGATAAACACCGCCAGAGCGTGCTGGAGTACGTCGAGCTGGCGAAACGCGAAGGCGGCAGCGTGCTATGCGGCGGCGAGATCCCGGCGGATCCGGCGCTGGCGGCGGGGAGCTATTTCCTGCCGACCATCATTGAAGGGCTGAACAATCAGGCCCGCGTTTGCCAGGAAGAGATCTTCGGGCCGGTGTTGGTGGCAATGCGTTTTCACGATGAAGCGGCGCTGATCCGTGAGGCCAATGATTCGGTCTTCGGACTGGCGGCGGGGATCTGGACGCGCGATACCGGTCGCGCGCTGCGTCTGAGCGAGCAACTGGAAGCCGGTACGGTGTGGATCAACACCTACAAAGTTTTCTCCATTTCGACCCCGTTTGGGGGCTTTAAAGAGAGCGGTCTGGGCCGCGAAAAAGGGATCCAGGGGCTGAAAGCCTGGATGCAACAAAAGAGCATTTATCTGGCGACGGGTAATAGCGTCAACCACTGGTGCGACTGAGAAAGGGTGAGCAATGAGCGAAATGATAACCGTCGGCGATGCCATCGCCAGAACGCTGGAGCAGTATCACGTTGAAGCCATTTATGGCGTCATTTCTATCCATAACCTGCCGATCGCCGACGCCGTCGGCCAGCGGGAAAAAATCCGCTTTGTTCCGGCGCGCGGTGAAGCGGGCTCGGTGACCATGGCTGACGCCCACGGCCGTTTTTCCGGGCTCGGCGTGGCGCTGACCAGTACCGGCGCGGGCGCGGGTAATGCGGTCGGTGCGCTGGTTGAGGCGATGAACGCCGGTACGCCGCTGCTGCACCTGACCGGACAGGTCGAAAAAGCCTGGCTGGACGCCGACACCGGTTTTATTCATGAAACCCGCGATCAGTTGACCTTCCTGAAAGCCAGTTCGAAGCGCGCTTACCGCATTAGCAACGCCAACCAGGCGGTGGCTATCCTGCATAAGGCGATTCAGGAGGCGCAGACGCCGCCGTGCGGCCCGGTCTCGGTGGAAATTCCCATCGATATTCAGAGCGCCAAAATTCCGCTTTCACTGCTGACCGCGCCGTTGAAACGCGCTCCGGCGGTTGAGCCGGAAGCGTCGCTGGTCGATGCGCTGTGGGCGCAGCTTAAGCAGGCGAAGCAGCCGCTGCTGTGGCTTGGCGGCGGCGCGTTAGAGAGCGGCGAGGCGGTGAAGACGCTGGCGGATGCCGGGGTGACGGTGATTTCCAGTACCCACGGCCGCGGCATTCTGGCGGACAGCCATCGCGCCAGCCTACGCGCGTTTCATAATTCTCCCTCGGTTGAAGCGCTGATTTCACAATGTGATTTCACACTTGTTGCCGGTTCCCGGCTGCGCAGCAACGAAACGCGTTCCTGGACGCTGGAACTGCCAACGCCACGGGTGCAGATTGATATCGACCCGGCGGCGGCCAGCCGTAACTACCTGATGGACAACACGCTGGTGGCGGACTGCCGCGCTTTATTAGACGTGCTGGCGAAGCGAGTACAGGGCCGGATGTGGGGAGATGCGCGTTGGGATAGCCAGCTTAAAGCGGCGGTAGAGGCGGCGGAGCAGGGGCTGCGCGACCAGTGCGGCGCTTACGCTAAATTGAATGACGCAATTGCGCAGGCGCTGCCCGATGACGGCATCCTGGTGCGCGATATTACCGTTTCCGGCAGCCTGTGGGGCAGCCGTCTGTTCCGCGCTCACGGCCCGCTGATGAATATCCATTCTCTGGCCGGCGCCATCGGTATGGGGCTACCGATGGCGGTGGGCACCGCGATTGCCAATCCGCAACGGAAAGTGGTCGGCTTGGTCGGCGACGGCGGCCTGAGCCTCAACCTTGGCGAGCTGGCGACCCTGGCGCAGGAGAAGGCCAACGTGACGCTGTTGATTATGAACGATGGCGGCTACGGCGTGATGCGCGGTATTCAGGATAAGTACTTTGGCGGCCGCCAGTATTACAACGAGCTGCACACGCCGGACTTTACCCTGTTGGCGCAGGCGATTGGTCTGCAGGCGTGGAGCGTGGAACGGGCGGAGGATTTCCAGGCGGTGATGACCGAAGCGCTGGCGATACCGGGGCCATCGGTGGTGGAAGTGAAAATGGGCCAGATTGGCGCGCTGCGCTTTGCCGGCCCGCCGCAGAAGACGCTGTATTAATATAACCCAGTGACCCCAACCCTCTCCCTTCCGGGGAGAGGGTACCGCACGGCACAGGGGGTTGATCAAGGCGCCGCACGGTTGCTCCCGCGCACCGGGAGAGGGCCGGCTCACAGGAGAGGGTTCATTACACGGTTAAAACACGTTAAACGGATATTCGACGTAGAACCGCACTTCATTACCGCTGACGTTATAGTCGCTGGCGTTGCTGGAAACGCGCAGCACCGAATAGCGGAGTCTCAATTTCAAATCTTTCGCCATGCCGTTTTGCACCTGGTACTGCACCTGGTTGAACCATTCGTGTTCTTTGCCGTTGCTGGTCTCGGCGGTTTTAATGTTATCGCCGCGAACGTAGGCGGTGGTCCAGCTCAGACCCGGTACGCCCAGTCCGGCAAAATCCAGGCCATAGGAGGCCTGCCAGGAACGTTCATCCTCGCCGTTAAAATCGGACCAGTAGGAGTTAGCCAGCCAGATGGTGTTGCCGCCATCGCCAACGCCGCCCTGATTCTGATACCCGCCGTAGTGGTAGCCGGTGCTGCCGCTGCTTTGCTGGTAAGCGACTTTAAAGGTATGAATATCCCAGATATAGCTGGCGGCCAGGCTCCAGATGCTGTTGCTGCGCCCGGTGTCATTGGCGTCGGCATACTCTTGATCTAAGCGCGAGTTATAGCCATTGAAGTCAACAATCAGCTGCTGGTCGGCGGCGAACGGCTGCTTGTAGTTCAGGCCGAGATACTGCTTATTCAGCACGTCCTCGACGTGCGAAGCGTAAAGCGCGCCGCTGAGCTGGTCGTTGAATTGATAGCTGGCGCCGCCAAAGGTCAGGCTCTTCAGGCCGCTATTGTGGCTGTCGTCGCTTTTGCGCTGCTGATCGGTGAGATAACCGGCGTTAATTTCCAGACCGTCGATTTCTCTTGAGGTCAGCATGGTACCGGTATAGCTCTCATACAGCAGCCGCGAGTCATCGGCGTAGACGATGGGCAGCATCGGGCGCTGGCTGCCGTAGCTGAGTACGGTATTCGAGAAGCGCATTTTAGCGGTAGCGCCAAATTTTGCTAAATCGGACTTCGCGCGGCCATCATCATCCTGGGCGAAAAAGTCGATACCGCCTGCGCCGCTGCGGCCGCGGCCGCCGTCGAGGCGCACGGCGTACTGTGCAATGCCGTCAACGCCGAAGCCGACCGGCCCTTGAGTAAAGCCGGACTCGAAGGTAGCGATGATACCCTGACCCCATTCGGCTTTATCCGGCAAACCATCGCGATAATCGCGTTTGATATAAGCGTTACGTAAAAAGAGATCGAGGTGGCTGTCTTCAATAAAGCCCTGACTGGTAGATTGTTGGCTGGCGAAAGCCGGCGCGGCGGCAATAATGCCAAGTGCGAGTAATGATAATTCTTTTTTCACTGAGGGCACTTCTCTGTCTGTCGATATATTCAAGGGAATCACTGCCAGTCAGATATTCTCCTGAAATAATGTCGAAAGCAATCATTGTGTGAGCAGTTATTGCAGCCGGAAACAGGCTGTATGGCGCGTGAGCCGTGCGCCAGGTAGTAAGGGGTGGACTATTTATTATTCGGCTAAAGACGATTCTGGAAGCCAGATAGTGTGCGGCCTTTTTAATTTACCAAATAATATATTTCTGAATCGCCGGGCATAAAATAATTGGCTGTGATGCGCTGTGATAATAATTAACGGTTTGTGCGCTTAAATTATCAATTGATGCGGTTAAATATTTTTACAGGTATATAAAAAAGGGAGGCAATAATGCCTCCCGCTGTCGCTTATTTAATACCGTCGGTCTTCATGCGATCGCGAATATGCTGCGCGCGGGCTTCCGATGCCGGGTGATCGTCAAACATGGAGCTCTGACGGCCGGCTTCCAGCTTGGCCAGTTTTTCGAAGCTGGTGGCCAGCCCCGATGGATTGATGCCGCGTTTACGCAGCAGGTCGTAAGAGTAGTCGTCCGCTTCCGACTCCTGGCGCTGGGAGAACTGCGAGTTCACCAGTTTTTCGCCGAGATCGCCCAGCTGCGACTGCGACAGGCTGCCGACGATGCCGCCAGCGGAGGCCGCCGCCGCGCGCACGGCGTTGGTGCCCAGCGCGACCTGCATCCCTTTCTTCACGTGGCCCAACGCAACGTGGCCCATTTCGTGGCCGATAACCGCTTCCACTTCATTATCGTTCATCAGGTCCATCAGGCCGCTATAAACGCGGATGCAGCCGTTGGCCATCGCGAAGGCGTTGACGTCTTTTGTTTCATAAACCTTATAGTTGACCGGCTGACCGTTGATGTTATTGCCCAGCGCCGCGGCAATCTTGCTCAGGCGTTTGCTGTACTCGCTGCTGGCCGGAGAAATAGTGGCTTTGGCGTCCATCTCTTTACACGCCTGGTCGCTTAAGGTTTTTACCTGTTCGTCGCTAAGAGAGTAGGCCTGGAATGCTTCCGCGCCCGAGCTCAGCAGGGCGTTGGAGTCCATGTTCTGACATCCGGTTAACGTTGCTGCGATCCCGAAGGCAAGAAGGGTTGAGCGAATTTTCATTTTTATCTTCCACAATCTTATGGTTTTTTATCTGAATAATGGGCGACGACGGACCCGCCTCGTCCTGTGCAAAGTATAAATAGTATCTCATGATCCGGGCGAGTGGATTCCGCGGCAGCACAACGTGTTCCAGAGATTTCTTAATGGGCAAAAGGATGCTCCATGTACATGCTTTGTCGCTTGGGTTACATTGTTCACACTTTTTTCCGGCGTAGCCCAAAACGCGCTCTCGTCAAGTCGTTAAGGGCATGGCCTTATAACATCCGAACTGGAGTCAAAATGTCCTCACGTAAAGAGCTTGCCAACGCTATTCGTGCGCTGAGCATGGACGCTGTACAGAAAGCCAAATCCGGCCACCCTGGCGCCCCGATGGGCATGGCTGACATTGCCGAAGTCCTGTGGCGTGATTTCCTGAACCATAACCCGCAGAACCCGTCCTGGGCCGATCGCGACCGCTTCGTGCTGTCCAACGGTCACGGCTCCATGCTGATTTACAGCCTGCTGCACCTCACCGGTTATGATCTGCCGATTGAAGAACTGAAAAACTTCCGTCAGCTGCACTCCAAGACTCCGGGCCACCCGGAAGTCGGCTACACCGCAGGCGTGGAAACCACCACCGGCCCGCTGGGCCAGGGTATCGCTAACGCAGTCGGTATGGCTATCGCGGAAAAAACGCTGGCGGCGCAGTTTAACCGTCCAGGACACGACATCGTCGATCACTTCACCTACGCCTTCATGGGCGACGGCTGCATGATGGAAGGCATTTCTCACGAAGTGTGCTCCCTGGCCGGTACCCTGAAACTGGGTAAACTGGTGGCGTTCTATGATGACAACGGCATCTCCATCGATGGCCACGTTGAAGGCTGGTTCACCGACGATACCGCGAAACGCTTTGAAGCCTACGGCTGGCACGTGGTGCGCGGCGTTGACGGTCACGACGCTGACGCCATCAAACGCGCGGTAGAAGAAGCGCGCGCGGTCACCGACAAACCGTCCCTGCTGATGTGCAAAACCATCATCGGCTTCGGTTCGCCGAACAAAGCAGGCACCCATGATTCCCACGGCGCGCCGCTGGGCGACGCGGAAATCGCGCTGACCCGCGAAGCGCTGGGCTGGAAATACGGCCCGTTTGAAATCCCGTCTGACATCTATGCGCAGTGGGATGCGAAAGAAGCTGGCCAGGCGAAAGAAGCCGCGTGGAACGACAAGTTTGCCGCCTACGCCAAAGCCTTCCCGCAGGAAGCCGCCGAATTCACCCGCCGTATGAAAGGCGAAATGCCGTCTGACTTCGACGCCAAAGCTAACGAGTTCATCGCTAAGCTGCAGGCGAATCCGGCGAAGATCGCCAGCCGCAAAGCATCGCAGAACGCCATTGAAGCGTTTGGCCCGCTGCTGCCGGAATTCCTCGGCGGTTCTGCCGACCTGGCGCCGTCCAACCTGACCCTGTGGTCCGGCTCTAAGCCGATCAACGAAGACACCGCCGGTAACTACATCCATTACGGCGTACGTGAATTCGGTATGACCGCAATTGCCAACGGTATCTCGCTGCACGGCGGTTTCCTGCCGTACACCTCTACCTTCCTGATGTTCGTGGAATATGCGCGTAACGCGGTACGCATGGCGGCGCTGATGAAACAGCGTCAGGTGATGGTCTACACCCACGACTCCATCGGTCTGGGCGAAGATGGCCCGACTCACCAGCCGGTAGAGCAGGTGGCTTCCCTGCGCGTCACGCCGAACATGTCCACCTGGCGTCCGTGTGACCAGGTTGAATCCGCGATTGCGTGGAAATATGGCGTAGAGCGTCAGGACGGCCCGACCGCGCTGATCCTCTCCCGTCAGAATCTGGCGCAGCAGGAGCGTACCGCAGAGCAACTGGCAAACGTGGCCCGCGGCGGTTATGTGCTGAAAGATTGCGCCGGCCAGCCGGAACTGATCTTCATCGCCACCGGTTCAGAAGTGGAGCTGGCGGTTGCAGCGTGGGACAAACTGACCGCTGAAGGCGTGAAGGCGCGCGTGGTCTCCATGCCGTCCACCGATGCGTTCGACAAGCAGGATGCGGCCTATCGTGAATCCGTACTGCCGAAAGCCGTTTCTGCCCGCGTAGCGGTAGAAGCCGGTATCGCGGACTACTGGTTCAAATACGTTGGCCTGAACGGCGCCATCGTTGGCATGACCACCTTCGGTGAGTCTGCGCCGGCAGAGCAGCTGTTTGAAGAGTTCGGCTTCACCGTTGACAACGTTGTCGCCAAAGCGAAAGCACTGCTGTAATCGCTGGTACGGTGCGGGCTGATGCCCGCACCTCAACCCTCTCCTGTGGGAGAGGGTGCGAACACCAAAAACGGTAACCCCTGGGTTACCGTTTTGCTTTTATCTCGCCACCTGGCTTTTTGTAGGCGCTATTCCTCGAACATGTAACTATCCTGTAAATTATTCCAAAGAAAATGTGACGCAAGTCATATAGCTGGTTTATTGCTCTGGACAAACATTCCTTTTATTCCGACTTTGGCTTATTCTAGCTGAAGCGTTTCAGTCGTATAAATGTTCGACAATTAATCAATCAGTCGCAGTTTGCGACAGGTAAGGTTCCCCTAAAGGCGTTGCTGGATTACTCTGTCAGCCACCTCAAATCAGGGATAACCTTGCAGGAGACCTATGACCATACGCATCGCGATTAATGGCTTCGGTCGCATAGGACGCAACGTGGTTCGCGCTTTGTATGAATCCGGGCGTCGTGCGGAAATCACCGTGGTGGCGATCAATGAACTGGCGGATGCCGCAGGCATCGCGCATTTATTGAAGTACGACACCAGCCATGGCCGTTTTTCCTGGGATGTTCGCCAGGAGCGGGAACAGCTGTATGTCGGCGATGACGTCATTCGTCTACTGCATGAGCCTTCTATCGCCGCGCTGCCCTGGCAGGAGCTGGCGGTGGATGTGGTGCTGGACTGTACCGGCGTATACGGTAGCCGTGAACATGGCGAAGCCCATCTTCAGGCTGGCGCGAAGAAAGTGCTCTTTTCACATCCTGGCGGCAACGATCTCGACGCAACGGTAGTCTTCGGCGTCAACCATGATGAACTGCGCGCGGAGCACCGCATTGTCTCCAACGCCTCCTGCACTACCAACTGCATTATTCCGGTCATTAAACTGCTAGATGATGCCTACGGCATTGAGTCAGGAACGGTCACGACAATCCACTCCGCGATGCACGACCAGCAGGTGATCGATGCCTATCACCCGGATCTGCGGCGCACCCGTGCGGCCAGCCAGTCAATTATTCCGGTTGATACTAAACTTGCGGCGGGGATCACCCGTATTTTCCCGCAGTTTAACGACCGTTTTGAGGCGATCGCGGTACGTGTACCGACGATTAACGTCACCGCAATTGACCTGAGCGTGACGGTGAAAAAACCGGTAAAGGCCTGTGAAGTCAACCAGTTGCTGCAAAAAGCAGCACAGGGAGCATTTCATGGTATAGTTGACTATACGGAATTACCGTTGGTCTCGACAGATTTTAACCACGACCCGCACAGCGCCATCGTCGATGGTACGCAAACCAGGGTCAGTGGCGCGCATCTGATCAAAACGTTGGTCTGGTGCGATAACGAATGGGGCTTTGCTAACCGAATGCTCGACACGACGTTAGCGATGGCTGCGCAAGGTTTCAGGTAAGGCGCTGTGGCGCTTGCAAAACTTTATCAAGAATCAACGAGAGGATTCACCATGTCTGTAATTAAGATGACCGATTTGGATCTAGCTGGTAAACGCGTTTTCATCCGTGCTGATCTGAACGTACCGGTTAAAGATGGCAAAGTGACCAGCGACGCGCGTATCCGCGCCTCCCTGCCGACCATCGAACTGGCGCTGAAACAGGGTGCTAAAGTAATGGTTACTTCTCACCTGGGTCGTCCGACCGAAGGCGAGTACAACGAAGAATTCTCTCTGTTGCCGGTTGTTAATTACCTGAAAGACAAACTGTCTAACCCGGTTCGTCTGGTTAAAGATTACCTGGATGGCGTTGACGTTGCTGCCGGTGAACTGGTGGTTCTGGAAAACGTTCGCTTCAACAAAGGCGAGAAAAAAGACGACGAAGAACTGTCTAAGAAATACGCTGCGCTGTGTGACGTATTCGTCATGGACGCTTTCGGTACCGCGCACCGCGCGCAGGCTTCCACCCACGGTATCGGTAAATTCGCCGATGTCGCTTGTGCAGGCCCGCTGCTGGCCGCTGAACTCGACGCGCTGGGTAAAGCGCTGAAAGAGCCGGCTCGTCCGATGGTTGCTATCGTTGGCGGTTCTAAAGTTTCCACCAAACTGACCGTTCTCGACTCTCTGTCCAAAATCGCTGACCAGCTGATCGTAGGCGGCGGTATCGCTAACACCTTCGTTGCCGCTCAAGGCCACAACGTCGGTAAATCCCTGTACGAAGCGGACCTGGTTGACGAAGCTAAGCGCCTGCTGAGCACCTGCGATATCCCGGTTCCGACTGACGTTCGCGTCGCTACCGAGTTCTCTGAAACCGCCACTGCGACCCTGAAATCCGTTAACGACATCAAAGATGACGAGCAGATTCTGGACCTCGGCGACGTTTCCGCACAGAAACTGGCTGAAATCCTGAAAAACGCCAAAACCATTCTGTGGAATGGCCCGGTTGGCGTATTCGAATTCCCGAACTTCCGTAAAGGTACTGAAATCGTCGCTAATGCTATCGCAGACAGCGAAGGTTTCTCTATCGCAGGCGGCGGTGACACCCTGGCGGCGATCGACCTGTTCGGCATCGCTGACAAAATCTCCTACATCTCCACTGGCGGCGGCGCATTCCTCGAATTCGTGGAAGGCAAAGTTCTGCCGGCAGTAGCAATGCTCGAAGAGCGCGCTAAGCAGTAATTTAGTTCAGGCGGGGAAACCCGCCTGTTTTTCAGCGCGCTAACGTACAATTTTGTACAGCTCGCGAACCTTCTTCAACGGTCGAAGATACAGATACAGGACTAAGTAACATGTCTAAAATTTTTGATTTCGTAAAACCGGGCGTCATCACTGGCGACGACGTTCAGAAAGTGTTCCAGGTAGCTAAAGAAAACAACTTTGCTCTGCCAGCGGTAAACTGCGTGGGTACTGATTCCATCAACGCCGTTCTGGAAGCTGCTGCGAAAGTTCGTTCTCCGGTTATCGTACAGTTCTCTAACGGCGGCGCTGCGTTCATCGCGGGCAAAGGCGTGAAAACTGACGTTCCGCAGGGCGCTGCTATCCTCGGCGCTATCTCTGGCGCGCATCACGTTCACCAGATGGCTGAACACTACGGTGTGCCGGTTATCCTGCACACTGACCACTGCGCGAAGAAACTGCTGCCGTGGATCGACGGTCTGCTGGACGCGGGTGAAAAACACTTCGCTGCCACTGGTAAACCGCTGTTCTCTTCCCACATGATCGACCTGTCCGAAGAATCCCTGCACGAAAACATCGAGATCTGCTCTAAGTACCTGGCTCGCATGGCTAAAATGGGCATGACTCTGGAAATCGAACTGGGCTGCACCGGCGGTGAAGAAGACGGCGTGGACAACAGCCACATGGACGCTTCCGCACTGTACACCCAGCCGGAAGACGTTGATTACGCGTACACCGAGCTGAGCAAAATCAGCCCGCGCTTCACCATCGCCGCTTCCTTCGGTAACGTACACGGCGTTTACAAGCCGGGTAACGTGGTTCTGACTCCGACTATCCTGCGCGACTCTCAGGAATATGTTTCTAAGAAACACAACCTGCCGCACAACAGCCTGAACTTCGTCTTCCACGGCGGTTCCGGTTCTTCCGCTCAGGAAATCAAAGACTCCGTCAGCTACGGCGTTGTGAAAATGAACATCGATACCGACACCCAATGGGCGACCTGGGACGGTATCCTGCAGTACTACAAAGCGAACGAAGCTTACCTGCAGGGCCAGCTGGGCAACCCGAAAGGCGAAGACCAGCCGAACAAGAAATACTACGATCCGCGCGTATGGCTGCGTGCCGCTCAGACCTCTATGGTGACCCGTCTGGAGCAGGCATTCAAAGAGCTGAACGCGATCGACGTTCTGTAATTTAGCTTGCTGCGAGGTAATGAAGGAAACGGCGTTTTCTTTTATTACCGGCATAAAAATGGCTTCCTGCGGGAAGCCATTTTTTTTAGCGGCTTACACAGGTCCCTTTCTCCCCGGCTAATATCTGTGGCGCATCCTTTAACGCGCCGATAAAGGCGTTATTTCCGGTCTGTTTGACAAACTGAATGACCGCTTCCGCCTTCGGCCCCATTGCGCCGTCCGGCGCGGCAAAGGGCGCGAGCGTCGCAATGGTGGCGTGATGCAACGGGCGAGCCTGCGGCGTCCCCCAGTCAACATAGACCGCATCGGCATCCGTCAGAATCAGCAGGTGGTCGGCGTGAATGGCACTGGCAAGCGCCGCCGCCGTCAGATCTTTATCGATAACCGCTTCGACTCCCCGGTAACCGTGCGTATCGGCAACCACCGGGATCCCGCCGCCGCCGCAGCAAATCACCAGATGACCGGCATCCATCAGCGTCTGAATGGCCGCGCTATCAACAATATTTAGCGGTCTGGGGGAAGGGACCACCCGACGGATATAGTCGCCATCCGCTTTCATCTGCCAACCATAGCGTTTTTCCAGCTCCGCCTGCTGCTGCGGCTGATAAACCGGGCCAATATATTTCCCCGGCGCCGCGAAAGCGTCATCATTTGCCGCCACCTCTACGCGCGTCATCAGGGTGCTGACCGGCGCACCGGCGTACTGCATCAGTTCCTGAGCGATAGCGAAGCCTATCATCCCCTGACTTTCCGCGACCAGAATATCCAGCGGCCAGGCGGGAGATTCCTGATAGGCGGCGTTTTGCAGCGCCAGCAACCCGACCTGCGGGCCATTGCCGTGTACGATCACCAGTTGGTAATCGCGGGCTAATTCCGCCGCCATCCGGGCAAAAAGTTGAATGCTGCGCTGCTGATTTTCCGCGCTGAGCACTTCTCCGCGCTGCAGCAGTGCATTACCACCCAGCGCAATAACGATTTTCTTTTTCATGATGACCTCATTGAATTATAGAAGTGCGCTAAAAATATCGTTTTAGCGGCCAGGTAATGTGATGAGGTCGCCACTTTATCGAGAGTAAAAAATATCTCGCTAATAAATATTATATTCGCTGGTTTTATTTAAATGTTTTTAAAGATGATTATTAGATTTTTTTTAATAATTTCGTCAGCAGTCTTTAGGAATTTAAAACAATGGATTTTGTGTGACTTTGTTCAAATGAAATACATGGTTACCCCGATATGGTTAGCGGAGTTAAAACATCCATCCTTCACCCATCCTCTGGGATGGCCTGAGGTGAATATTGTCGGGAGATAGCTTATGTCAGGAACGTATGAGGTAACCGAGGTGACCAAAAGAAAAGGAATACCCGCCTGGTGGGTCACGGTATTTCTTTTCTGGTTAGGTTGGGTATTTATGTATGCCGATCGCACGGTATTAAATCCGGTGATGGGTGAGCTGGAAAAAGAATTTGGTTTAAGCGGTACGCAATTAGGAGTGCTCAACTCCGTATTTTATTTTTCTTATGCATTGCTGCAGGTGCCGGCGGGGATCCTCGGGGACAAAATCGGTAAGAAAAAAGTGCTGGTGCCTGGGTTTATTCTATTTGGCGTTTTTACCGCGGTCACCGGTTGGGTAAAAAGCTGGTATATGCTGCTGTTTGCCCGCGTGGTCACCGGCGCAGGCGAGGGGACATATTATGGCCCGCAGTACGGATTGTCTTCCGAGCAGATCCCGAAAAAGTTCCGCTCGCTGGGTAGCGCGATTATCAATAGCGGAATGGCCTTTGGCATCGCGTTGGGTCTGATGACCTCCAGTTGGCTGGTTTATGACCAGGGTTACTCCTGGCGGATGCCGTTTTATGCCATGGCGATACCTTCGGTGCTGGTAGGGGTTGCTATCTGGCTCTTTGTGAAAGAGAAAAAACGCACCGCCGACGCCGAGGGCAAGCCGGTACAAAAAGGCAAATTTAGCGATCTGTTGAAGAATCGTAATTTAATTCTGACCTATATCATGGTGTTCTGCAGCCTGTTTGGTTTCTTCGTTATTCTGACCTGGCTTCCTTATTATCTGCAAAACGAGCGCGGTATTGCCGGTAGCGAAACTGGGTTTATTTCGTCGCTGGTCGCGTGGATCTCTATTCCCGGCGCGCTGTTGTTTTCGGGACTGTCGGATAAATTAGGCCGCCGCAAACCGTTAATTTTATTCCTCGTGCCGGTGGCGATTGCCAGCATGCTTTCCATTATTTGGATGCCGAGTATGACCGGCGTCATCGTGGCGCTGTGCGTGTACGGCCTGGTTGGCAAACTGGCGCTGGATCCGGTGCTGGTGGCGCTGGTCGCCGATAGCGTCGATGAAACCAATTACAGCACCGCGTTTGGTTTATTTAATTTTATCGGCATGAGCTCATCGATTCTGGCGCCAATTATTGCAGGGGCGGCGCGTGATATTACCGGCAGTCTGGCTTCGAGTTTTTATGTTTCCGCTGCGCTGCTGGTCATTGGTCTGGTCGCCATGCTGTTTTTAAAAGAAAAACGCACATAAAGAGGTAGCGGTAATGATTTACGCTTTTATTAAAAAGGGAAGCTTTCAGGATTCCGTAAGCCTGATGATTATTTCCCGCAAATTAAGTGAACGCCCGGAAGTGGATCAGGTTTCGGTCATGATGGGCACCCCGGCGAATAAATCAATGCTGGAGTCGACCGGATTCTGGCACCCGGATTTCGCCGAGGCGACGCCCAACGATATTTGTGTCGCAGTCCGCACGCAGGAAGCGCAGCCGGAAATTCTCGATTTAATCCGTGAACAATTAGAGAAAGAGCTGAGCGCTATCGCTAATGCATCGGGCAGTTCAACGCAGCTGGTCAAGGCGCGGCGCTGGGAGAGCGCCTGCCAGAAATTACCGGACGCGAATCTGTTGCTGGTTTCGGTGGCAGGCGAGTACGCCGCCGGGGTGGCGAAAGAGGGATTGTTAGCCAATAAGAGTGTGATGCTGTTTTCCGATAACGTCCCGCTGGAGCAAGAAGTTGAACTGAAAACGCTGGCTCGCGAGAAGGGGCTCATTGTAATGGGTCCGGACTGCGGGACGGCGATGATCGCTGGTAGCCCACTGGCTTTCGCTAACGTTTTGCCGCAGGGCGGAATTGGCGTCATCGGCGCATCGGGGACCGGCATCCAGGAAATCACCTCGCAGGTGGCGCTGCATCAACAGGGAATTAGCCACGCCATCGGCCTTGGCGGGCGTGATCTCAGCGCCGAAGTCGGCGGTATCAGCGCCCTGACCGCGCTGGAGATGCTGGCGGCCGATAGCGCGACGCAGGTTATCGCTTTTGTCTCCAAACCGCCTTCGCCACAGGTGCGTGCCCGCATCATTGCCGCCATGCAAAAACAGAATAAACCGGTGGTGGCGCTGTTCCTCGGCAGCCGTGCCGAGCAGCGCCGCGAGGGCAACGTCTGGCTGGCGAACTCGCTGGCGGACGCCGCGCAACTGGCGGTACTGCTGATGCGGGTCGCGCAACAGCGGCAGAGCCAGCCGCAGGTTGCAGGCAAGGGGATTTATGGCCTGTACGCTGGCGGTACCCTTGCCGCCGAGGCCGCGATGCTGCTTTCCGCCCATCTGGGAGTGCCGGTCAGCGACAGCCACGCCGACGGTGTGATGCTGGAAGCCGGCGGGCATCGCATTGTTGACCTTGGCGACGATAGCTACACCCTCGGCAGACCGCACCCGATGATCGACCCCACCACCCGCAGCATTGAAATTGAGAAGCTGGCGGCGATGCCGGAAGTTGGCGTGCTGTTGCTGGATGTGGTGCTGGGCTATGGCGCCTGCGCCGATCCGGCCGGGGCGGTGGTTGAGGCCATCGAGCAGGTTCGCCGTAAACGTGTCGCGCCGTTGGTGGTTATCGCCACCATGACCGGTACCGATGCCGACCCGCAGGGCCGTAGCGAGCAGATAGCCATCCTGCGCGATGCCGGGGTTGCGGTGGTCGAAACCCTCGAAGAGGCGACGCTACTGGCGGTTAGCCTGACGCAGCATCAGCCGCAGAGCGAATCGACAGCGCATAACCCGCTGCTCGACGGCGTGCAGGTCATTAATGCCGGGTTGCGCAGCTTCGCGCTGGATCTACAAAGCAGCGGTACGCCAGTGGTGCATTATCAGTGGGCGCCCGTTGCCGGCGGTAACGCTCGTCTTGCCAGTTTACTCAAGCAGTTACATTAAGTTCAGAGGTATGGATATGTACTCATCAATTGCACAGGCTAACGAAGCCATTATCGAACGAATTAAAGCCGCGCGCCCGCATTGGGTTGCCGTCCGCCCTGCGAAAGAGGCGGTGGCTGAATTATCTTCTGGACGTAAATTACTGCACGCCGGGCCGCCAATCGCCTGGCAAGAGATGACCGGGCCGATGCGCGGAGCCTGTATCGGCGCTTCGTTGTTTGAAGGCTGGGCGACGAGCGAAGAAGAAGCCGTGCGGATGCTGGAGCAGGGAGAGGTGGAATTCATCCCTTGTCACCACGTGGGCGCGGTGGGGCCGATGGGGGGGATTACCTCGGCGAACATGCCGGTGCTGGTGGTGCGCGATATGGTTCATGGCAACCAATCCTGCTGCAACCTGAACGAAGGGATCGGTAAAGTGATGCGCTTCGGCGCCTACGGCGAGGATGTGCAAACGCGTCTGCGCTGGATGCGCGACACGCTCGCGCCGGTGCTGCAGGAGGCGCTGTCGCGGATGGAAAACGGCGTTGACCTGACGGCGATGATGGCGCAGGCGATTACCATGGGCGATGAGTTCCACCAGCGTAATATCGCCGCCTCGTCGCTGCTGCTGCGCACGCTATCGCCGGTCATTGCCGGTCTGGATCGACCGAATGCGGAAATTGTCGCCGTGCTGCAGTTCCTCAGCGTCACCGATCAGTTCTTCCTCAACCTGGCGATGGCTTACAGCAAAGCGGTGATGGATGCGGCGGCGGAAATTAAAGCCGGCTCGGTGGTGACCGCCATGACCCGCAATGGCCGCGAGTTCGGCATTCGTGTTAGCGGTACCGGCGATCGCTGGTTTACCGCACCGGTGAATACGCCGCAGGGGCTGTTCTTCACCGGATACAGCCAGGCGGATGCTAACCCTGACATCGGCGATAGCGCGATTACCGAAACGCTGGGGATCGGCGGCGCGGCGATGATCGCCGCACCGGGCGTGACGCGGTTTGTCGGCGCTGGTGGAATGGGCGCGGCGCTGGAAACATCGGAAGAGATGTCTGAAATCTATCTCGCCAACAACCCGCTGTTCCAGATCCCATCATGGGATTTCAAAGGCGCCTGCCTGGGGCTGGATGTTCGTCGGGTCGTGGAAACCGGCATCACGCCGTTTATCAATACCGGTATTGCCCACCGCGAAGCAGGGATAGGCCAGGTGGGAGCGGGAACCGTTCGCGCACCGCTGCTGTGCTTTGAGAAAGCGCTGGAAGCGTTAGCGGAACTGCACCACATTACTGCCTGACTCGAGAGAGGGGCGGCGCTGCCGCCCCGGAGAGACGCCGATGAAAACCCTCAATGCGCTGGCCTGTAACGGCCTTGAACAGTTAGCCGATGGCGTGTGGCAGCGTCATAGCCGGTTTTCACAGGCGGTTAATTTCGTCCACGCCGATGGGGCTTTGCTGACGCTGTTTCGCTACGGCAAAGGTATGGGTCCGACGGGTATTCTGCTTAGCAGCACCCAGTTTGCGCAGTTGGCTAATCTTCCGCGGCTGGTAAAGCAAGGGCGCTTGTTATGGGGGGCGGGAGTCGCCATCCGTCCGCGTCGGACGCTCAAACTTCGCTTTCCCGTCGGCCACTCGTTTCCTCTCGATCTTTCGTCTTATTCATGTCAGAGCGGACTTCGCGTTGCGCTCAATCAACCGTTAGCGGATATGCCGCTTTATTCATCTATTATGGGCGAGCTTGAGCGCTGGCGGCACGGCGATCTCCCGGACTGGGGATGGCTGATTGGCAACGGGCCGGGATTAACCCCCAGCGGCGATGATATGCTCGCCGGGATGTTGGCGATGCTGTACGGCGCCGGTTTTTCTGACCGCCTGCACGCGTTTATCCCCCCGGCGGATCAACTTACCTCGCTGACAACTTCGGTAAGCTGTAGCTATCTGAATAGCGCCAGGCGCGGCGAGTTTTCGCTGCCGGTGGTTAAGGTAATGCGCGGGCTGCGGTCGACAGGCGATCCCAGGCGGGCAATTCAGCGTTTGCTGGCGGTAGGTCATACTTCTGGGGCTGATACGCTGCTGGGGATGGCATTCGCGCAGCACTGGTTACAGAGAGTGGATTCAAGGAGAACGCATGCTCGATCAGGAAACCATCCGCACGTTTATACAGGTCGCCGAGACCGGGAGTTTCTCCCGCGCGGCCAGTCTGCTGCACAAAACGCCGGCGGCGATTAGTTATCGTATCAAAACGCTGGAAGAGCAGGTGGCAACGCAGCTCTTCTTACGCACGACCCGATCGGTAAGCCTGACGCTGGCCGGGCAACATCTGCTTGAGCACTGTCGGCAGTGGCTGAACTGGCTCGACGTGATGCCCGATGAACTCCAGCAGATTAATGCCGGCGTCGAAAGACAGGTTAATATCGTTATCAATAATCTTCTGTATCAGCCGCAGAGCGCCGCGGATCTTCTGACCTGGCTACATCAGCAGTTTCCCTTTACCCGCTTTCAGCTTTCCCGCCAGGTCTATATGGGGGTCTGGGACTCTTTGCTATACGACGATTTCCAGCTGGCGATTGGCGTCACCGGCTCGGAATCCCTGTCCAACAATATCTCTTTATTGCCGCTCGGCGATATTCGCTGGCAGTTTGTGGTGGCGCAGAATCATCCCCTTGCCACTCATCCCGCGGCGGTGCTCTCCGACGATACGCTACGCCGCTATCCGGCAATTAATATTGAAGATACATCGCGGACTCTGACGCGTCGTGTCGCCTGGCTGCTCAATGGGCAAAAAGAGATCAAGGTGCCGGATCTCAGCACCAAGCTGGCCTGCCATCTTAGCGGTCTGGGAGTCGGCTTTTTGCCGGAGCGGATGTGTCGCGCTTACCTGGAGTCCGGCGCGCTGGTGGCCCGTGCGGTCGCCAACCCCCGCCAGCCTTCGCCGCTCTCCGTTGCCTGGAAGAATGCCGGCAGCGGTAAAGTTGTCAGTGAAATCGCCAGGGCGTTCGAGCGCAAAGAGGCATTAGTCAGCGGTTTTTTGCGGATGGTGGATCGTCCTGCGCAAGCGTAATGCTGCGTTAGTTTCAACTGGATCAGATTGAGAAATGGCATCTTCGGTGGTTTTTGTTTACCTTTAAAAGGTCATTTTCGTGAGAATGATCTCATTTGCTTTTTTTTGATATGACCCAAGGATTACTAAATGGAAGATTTGAACGTTGTCGATAGCATCAACCATGCCGGGACCTGGCTGGCGCGCAACCAGGAGTTGCTGCTGAGCTATGCCGTCAACATCGTTGCCGCTATCGTTATCCTGATCATCGGGATGATCGTGGCGCGCATCGTTTCTAACACCGTCAACCGCCTGATGCTGGCGCGTAAGATCGACGCGACTGTCGCCGATTTTCTCTCCGCGCTGGTGCGCTATGCGATTATCGCCTTTACGCTGATTGCCGCCCTGGGCCGCGTTGGCGTACAGACCGCCTCAGTGATCGCCGTGCTGGGCGCCGCCGGTTTGGCCGTGGGTCTGGCGCTGCAGGGGTCGTTGTCGAACCTTGCCGCAGGCGTGCTGCTGGTGATGTTCCGTCCGTTCCGCGCCGGTGAATATGTCGATCTCGGCGGCATCGCGGGCACCGTGCAGAACGTGCAGATTTTCTCCACTACCCTGCGTACTGTTGATGGCAAAATCGTGGTGGTGCCGAATGGCAAAATCATCGCTGGCAATATCATTAACTTCTCCCGTGAGCCGGCGCGCCGTAATGAGTTTATTATCGGCGTCTCCTACGATGCCGATATCGATAAGGTGAAACAACTGCTGACCGCGATTATCGAATCCGACGACCGCATTCTGCGCGATCGCGAAATGACCGTTCGCCTTAACGAACTGGGCGCCTCTTCGGTGAACTTCGTGGTTCGCGTATGGAGCAAAAGCAGCGACCTGCAAAACGTCTACTGGGACGTGCTGGAGCGCATTAAGCGTGATTTCGACGCCAACGGCATCAGCTTCCCGTATCCGCAGATGGATGTACATATGGTGAATCAGCAGGAAAAAGCGCAGTAATTTTTTCCAGCAATGGTGCAAGACCGGCACTGCCGGTCTTTTTTTGTCTTTGTATATTAGCTTCACTTATTAATGATTAAAATTATCAATTTCCGCTAATGTTGACGGCGCGCTATATTCTCCGGCATTAACGATGAAACCGGAAAATTAAACGATGCTATCTTATTACTTTCAAGGGCTTGCGCTGGGTGCGGCGATGATCCTGCCGCTCGGGCCGCAAAACGCTTTCGTGATGAATCAGGGGATCCGCCGTCAGTATCATTTAATGATTGCGCTGTTGTGCGCGCTTAGCGATCTGGCGTTGATCTGCGCCGGAATTTTCGGCGGTAGCGCGCTACTGATGCAGTCGCCGTGGCTGCTGGCGCTGGTCACCTGGGGCGGCGTCGCCTTCTTGTTATGGTATGGCTTCGGCGCCTTGAAAACGGCGATGAGCAATAATCTCGAGCTGGCCAGCGCCGAGGTGATGAAGCAGGGACGTTGGAAAATCATCGTCACCATGCTGGCGGTGACCTGGCTTAACCCTCATGTGTATCTCGATACTTTCGTGGTGCTGGGCAGTCTTGGCGGCCAGCTGGCGGTCGAGCCCAAACGCTGGTTCGCGCTGGGGACGATTAGCGCGTCATTCTTATGGTTCTTCGGCCTGGCGCTGTTGGCCGCGTGGCTGGCGCCGCGTTTACGTACCGCGCGGGCGCAGCGAATCATCAACGTGCTTGTCGGGCTGGTGATGTGGTTTATCGCCCTGCAGTTGGCAAAAGATGGCTTACAACATATACAGATGCTCATCAACCAGGCTTAGTCCGATGGACTTTCCGCGCGTAAGCGCTAAGCTAGCTGGCATGCGTCCTTAAAATGGGCGACCTAAGCAAGATGGAGAAACGACAGTGAAGTTAAAAGTCTTAGCCCTGGCGGCAGCACTCGGATTCAGCACTATGGCGGCGCAGGCAAGTGAATTGCCGGATGGCCCGCACATTGTGACTTCAGGCACAGCAAGCGTTGCAGCGGTTCCGGATATCGCCACTCTGGCGATTGAAGTTAACGTCGCGGCAAAAGATGCGGCATCGGCAAAAAAACAGGCTGACGATCGCGTTGCGCAATATCTCTCTTTCCTCGAAAAGAGCGGCATTGCCAAAAAGGATATCAGCTCGGCGAACCTGCGTACCCAACCTGATTACGACTATCAGAACGGCAAAAGCATCCTCAAGGGCTATCGCGCGGTGCGTACCGTTGAAGTTACCCTGCGTCAGCTCGATAAGCTGAATGGCCTGCTGGACGGCGCGCTGAAAGCGGGGCTGAACGAAATTCGTTCCGTATCGCTGGGCGTTGCGCAACCTGACGCCTATAAAGATAAAGCGCGTAAAGCGGCTATCGATGATGCGGTACATCAGGCGCAGGAACTGGCTGCTGGCTTCCACAGCAAGCTGGGTCCGGTCTATAGCGTGCGTTACCATGTTTCCAACTATCAGCCGAGCCCGATGGTTCGCATGATGAAGGCAGCTGACGCCGCGCCGGTCTCCGCGCAGGAAACCTACGAGCAGGCGACCATCCAGTTTGATGATCAGGTTGACGTGGTCTTTGAACTGCAGCCAGCACAGGCCGCCGCGCCTGCCGCGCCGGTGAAACCAGCGGAAGCGCCGAAACCGGCTCAGTAAGCCGCAGCGACAAAAAAGCCACTTCAGTGAAGTGGCTTTTTTTATGCCCGCCGTTTAATCCTGGCGCAACACCTTGTGGCCGTAATCAATAAGCGCATCGGTCACCCGGCGCATCATGCGGCTTTCCGGCGCAAAACGGTGCCAGTAAAGCATCCGGCGTTGGAACAGCCCCGGCGTCAGGTCGATAAGCTCGCCGCTCTTCAGCTCTTTCTCGATCTGCAGATGCGGGATCATACAGCAGGTGGTGCCCTGGCGCGCCAGCTGCACGAAGGCCTCCGACGAGTTGACGATATGGCAAGGCACGCTGCCCGGCGGCAGGTCGAAGTTTTGCTGCAGGAACGCCTGATGCATATCGTCGAGATGATCGAAGGCGACCACCGGCGCTTTCAGCAGCGCAGAACGCGTTACCCCGTTAGGGAAATAGCGTTGCGCAAATTCCTTCGAGGCGACGAACAGGTAATCGAGCGCGCCGAGTTGATCGACCAGGCAGCTTGGCAGCGCCTGCGGCTGAATACTCACCGCGCCGACTACTTCCCCACGGCGCAAGCGCTCCTGGGTGCGGGTTTCATCTTCAACCTGCAGATTGAGGCGAATAGGGGAGTCGGATAGCACGTTGGCCAGCGCCGGCAGCAGCCAGGTCGCCAGACTGTCGGCGTTGACCGCCAACGACAGCAGCAGCGGCGTGGAGCCGGTCTGCTCATCGCCCAGCCACTCTTCTTCCAGCAGCTCAACCTGGCGCAGCAGAGCCAACAGTTTTTGCCCCTGCTCGGTCGGGCGCGGCGGTACGGTACGCACCAGCAGCGGTTGGCCAAACATGTTTTCCAGCTGTTTGATACGCTGTGAGACGGCGGACTGTGTAATGCATAGCTTCTGCGCGGCGCGCTCAAACCCACGTTCCCTAATCACCGCATCCAGCGCTTGTAATGTTCTGTAGTCCGGTCGTTTCATTATTCTGGCGTACCCCCATAACTTTTCGTTAACCCGCACTATGACATAAATTTGTTTTTGATAAAGACGAAAATGGTCTGCTCAGATGTGTGATCGCCATCGCAGGGACATTTCATCCGTCGATGTTCTATAATGCGCGGTAAGTATTCACATCTCGGACGATAATCATGACGCAGGATGAACTGAAAAAAGCAGTTGGCTGGGCAGCGCTGCAATATGTACAACCGGGCACCATTGTGGGTGTCGGCACCGGCTCCACGGCGGCGCATTTTATTGATGCGCTGGGAACCATGAAAGGGCAGATCGAAGGCGCGGTCTCCAGCTCCGACGCCTCCACCGAGAAGCTGAAAAGCCTCGGTATCCCGGTATTCGACCTTAACTCCGTTGACCGCCTGGGCATCTACGTTGACGGCGCGGATGAAATTAACGGCCACATGCAGATGATCAAAGGCGGCGGAGCGGCGCTGACCCGCGAAAAGATCATCGCCTCGGTTGCCGATAAGTTTATCTGCATCGCCGACGCCTCTAAGCAGGTTGATATCCTCGGCAACTTCCCGCTGCCGGTGGAAGTGATCCCGATGGCGCGCAGCGCCGTCGCGCGTCAGCTGGTGAAGCTGGGCGGCCGCCCGGAATATCGTCAGGGCGTGGTGACGGATAACGGCAACGTGATCCTCGATGTACACGGCCTGGAAATTCTTGATGCTATCGCGCTGGAAAACGCCATTAACGGTATTCCGGGCGTGGTGACCGTCGGGTTGTTCGCCAACCGCGGCGCCGACGTGGCGCTGATCGGTACCGCCGACGGCGTGAAAACCATCGTCAACAAATAAGACGATCGGGGGGAAGTTTCGCGCTTCCCCCTAAATTTTTTTCTATGGCCTTAATTTGGTGACTTGTGTCACATTTACGTAACCTTTCTGAGTAACAATCTGCCATCTATTCTCTTTCTGGTGTTTTGTCCTGTCTTTTGCTTCAACGTGATATTTCTTCAGGTCGGCGAGGCAAACGTTCATATTGCCGCGATAGTTTTTTTTGATATGTTGCTGGAAGAGTTTTTGTTCAGCACGACATCAGTACCAATAAAAACAGGACGGGGAAATGGCTAAGGTATCACTGGAAAAAGACAAGATTAAATTTCTGCTCGTTGAAGGCGTGCATCAGAAAGCAATCGATAACCTTCGTGCGGCAGGTTACACCAACATCGAATTTCACAAAGGCGCGCTGGATACTGAAGAGCTGAAAGCGTCGATCCGTGATGCCCATTTTATCGGCCTGCGTTCCCGTACTCATCTGACTGAAGAGATCTTCGCCGCGGCGGAAAAACTGGTGGCGGTGGGCTGCTTCTGTATCGGCACCAATCAGGTCGATCTGGATGCGGCGGCAAAGCGCGGTATCCCGGTATTTAACGCCCCGTTCTCGAACACCCGTTCGGTGGCTGAGCTGGTCATCGGCGAGCTGCTGCTGATGCTGCGCGGCGTGCCGGAAGCTAACGCCAAGGCGCATCGCGGCGTGTGGAATAAGCAGGCGGTAGGCAGCTTTGAAGCGCGCGGCAAAAAACTGGGGATTATCGGTTACGGCCATATCGGCACCCAGCTCGGCATTCTGGCGGAATCACTGGGGATGCACGTCTATTTTTATGATATCGAAAACAAACTGCCGCTGGGCAACGCCACGCAGGTTCAGCATCTCTCCGACCTGCTGAACATGAGCGATGTCGTTAGCCTGCACGTGCCGGAAAACGCCTCCACCAAAAACATGATGGGGCCGGAAGAGCTGGCGCTGATGAAACCGGGCGCGCTGCTGATCAACGCCTCTCGCGGCACGGTGGTCGATATCCCGGCGCTGTGCGATGCGCTGTCGCGTAAACACCTGGCCGGCGCGGCCATTGACGTCTTCCCGACGGAGCCGGCGACCAACAGCGATCCGTTTAACTCTCCGCTATGCGAATTCGATAACGTGATCCTGACGCCGCATATCGGCGGTTCAACTCAGGAAGCGCAAGAGAACATTGGTCTGGAAGTGGCTGGCAAGCTGGCGAAGTATTCCGATAACGGTTCTACGCTGTCGGCGGTGAACTTCCCGGAGGTTTCTCTGCCGCTGCACGGCGGTCGCCGTCTGCTGCATATTCATGAAAACCGCCCGGGCATCCTGACGGCGCTTAACCAGATTTTCGCCGCGCAGAACATCAACATCGCCGCCCAGTATCTGCAAACGACTCCGCAGATGGGCTATGTGGTAATTGATATCGAAGCCGATGGCGACGTCGCGCAGCAGGCGCTGCTGGCGATGAAAGCGATCCCGGGCACCATCCGCGCCCGTCTGCTGTACTAATTTGTTGTTGCCTCACGGGCAGGTCGCATACCTGCCCGTATTTTTTTAATGTCTTCCGGGCGCAATTCTCGAACCCGCATCACTTTCTACCAGCGCCAGGTTTTACCTGGCGTAATCACCGCCGGCAGCGGTATATCCCACTGTTCGCTCGGCAGCGTATCCACCTGCTGGCAGTCGTGGGCGTAGCCTACCGGCTGCAGGCGATACTGCCGCCAGTTCTGTAAAGTACGATCATAGAAACCGCCGCCCATCCCCAGGCGTTGACCGCTGGCATCGAAGGCGACCAGTGGGGTAATCAGCACATCGAGCTCGGCCAGCGGCAGGACGTCGCGCACGTCGAGCTTTGGTTCGTAAATCTTCAGGCGATTGAAAATCAGCTGGCTTTGCGGATGGTAATGCAAAAACAGCAGATTACCGGGGCTAAACGGATGCAGTACCGGCAGATAAACCCGCTTGCCCGCCCGCCACAATTGCTCGATCAGCGGTTGGGTGTCCAGCTCGCCGTCGAAGGAGAGGAACAGCGCCACGGTATGAGCGAGAACGACGGGCGGATACGCCATCATTCGTTCAGCGGCCTGCAGGGCGAAGCGCTGCTGCTGTTCGGCGCTAAGCGCGCGTCTACGCTCGCGGATCTGCTGGCGAATTTGCTGTCTGGAGAGCGGGATATCGGGCTGTATAGTCATGCTGGTCTCATTACGAGCAGGCGAAACGATACGGGAAAGTGTAATACAGGGCGGCACAGGCCGAAAACAACGTTGAGGGGATAATGCAAACTTAAGAAGGGAATCTCCGAGATGCCGCCGCAGGCTGTAACCCTTGAACCCTTGGTTCAAGGTGAATGCGTCGTCACAGTTTTAAGGCTTCTCGGGCGAACCGAGCATGCTCACCAACCGTGGAGCGCCACATTCTTGTGGTATGAAATATCGGCTCAGGGGACTGGCCCGCTTGCAAACATCTCAGAGAAATTTTGTTCTTGCGATTACTCTAACACAGTTAACGACAAAGTGTTATTCAAACTTCGACCCCGGTCTTTCGCTTATGCGACCTTGCTCAAGCAATGCCTGTTCGATGGTCTGCTGAAGCATGCGAATGCGCTGTTCCATACTGGAGGCGTAGTCGCGGGTCTTCGCTTTTTCCTGAGTCAACTCATAGCTGATGTTCAACGCGGCGATGAAGACCAGCTGCTCAGTATTTGTGACTCTAGTGCGTTCTTTTAAATCTTGCAACCGCTGATTAAGGTCTTCAGCTGCCTGATTCAGGGCATCCCTTTGTTCAGGCGGGCAATTCACTCGCAGTGAACGGCCAAAAATTTGGAGATCTACGGGTTGTGCAGACATGCCACCTTCCTGCTGATTGACTGCGCTGCCTTCACGTCCGAGCCCGGCTCTGCGAAGGGGCGACACTATAGCTACCCTGGTGCGGGGATACAAGCCCTTTTCTGGTTCACCAGGGTCCAAAGTGGTAGCATATCATGAATATTTCTCCCAACGATGACGAATGCGCATGTCTATACAGAACGAAATGCCTGGTTACAACGATGTAGACCAGTTACTGAACCAACAAGGGGTGGGATTAACCCCGGCCGAAATGCACGGTTTGATAAGCGGCATCCTTTGCGGCGGCAACACCGACAGCAGCTGGCAGCCGCTGGTGCATGACCTGACCAACGAAGGCCTTGCCTTTGGTCATGAACTGGCCCAGGCGCTGCGTAGCATGCATTCCGCCACCAGCGATTCGCTGGAAGATGATGGTTTCCTGTTCCAG
The DNA here is from genome assembly GCF_040064335.1 of Klebsiella sp. CN_Kp088. Taxonomy (NCBI): domain Bacteria; kingdom Pseudomonadati; phylum Pseudomonadota; class Gammaproteobacteria; order Enterobacterales; family Enterobacteriaceae; genus Klebsiella; species Klebsiella sp. CN_Kp088. The sequence continues at coordinate 68,959 of NZ_JBEAIQ010000027.1, forward strand.
CTGTATATGCCGGAAGGCGACAACGTCAGCGTTTTCGACCGCGCCGATGCGCTGGCGGGCTGGGTAAACCATTTCCTGCTCGGCCTTGGCGTGACCCAGCCGAAGCTGGATAAAGTGAAGGATGAGACCGGCGAAGCCATCGATGATCTGCGTAACATTGCGCAACTCGGCTACGACGAAGATGAAGACCAGGAAGAGCTGGAAATGTCTCTCGAAGAGATTATTGAGTACGTACGCGTCGCCGCGTTACTGTGCCACGATACCTTCGCGCGCCAGCAGCCAACCGCACCGGAAGTACGCAAGCCAACGTTACACTAAATAAAAACGACATTCAGGGGGCGTCATGACACAGCAGGAGTTTCTTTCTCGTCGCCAGGCATTATTGGCGCAGATGCAGCCGGGCAGCGCGGCGCTGATTTTTGCCGCGCCGGAAGCGGTACGCAGCGCAGATTCGGAATATCCCTACCGGCAGAACAGCGATTTTTGGTACTTCACCGGCTTCAACGAACCGGAAGCGCTGCTGGTGCTGATCAAAAGCGATGAAACGCACAATCATAGCGTGCTGTTTAACCGCGTTCGCGATCTGACGGCGGAAATCTGGTTTGGCCGCCGTCTGGGCCAGGATGCCGCGCCGGGTAAACTCGGCGTCGATCGCGCGCTGGCGTTTAGCGAAATCAACCAGCAGCTGTATCAACTGCTCAACGGCCTGGACGCTATCTATTTTGCCCAGGGCGAATATGCCTATGCCGATGAAATTGTGTTTAACGCCCTCGAAAAACTGCGTAAAGGTTCACGTCAAAACCTGCAGGCGCCGAACTCCGTCATCGACTGGCGGCCTGTGGTGCATGAAATGCGCCTGTTCAAATCCGCGGAAGAGCTGGAAGTGATGCGCCGCGCCGGTGAAATTTCCGCCCTTGCCCATACCCGGGCGATGGAAAAATGCCGCCCGGGCATGTTCGAATATCAGCTGGAAGGCGAAATTCTCCACGAATTCAACCGCCACGGCGCGCGTTTCCCGTCTTATAACACCATCGTTGGCGGCGGCGAAAACGCCTGCATCCTGCACTACACCGAAAACGAATCCGAACTGCGTGATGGCGATTTAGTGCTGATTGACGCCGGCTGTGAATACCGCGGCTATGCGGGCGATATCACCCGCACCTTCCCGGTTAACGGTAAATTCACTAAACCGCAGCGTGAAATCTACGACATCGTGCTGGAATCGCTGGAAACCGCGCTGGAGCTGTATCGTCCGGGTACCTCCATTTATGAGGTTAATCAGGAAGTGGTGCGCATTATGATTACCGGCCTGGTGCGGCTGGGGATCCTGAAAGGCGAGATTGACGAGCTTATCGCCAACAACGCCCACCGTCCTTACTTCATGCATGGCCTGAGCCACTGGTTGGGTCTGGATGTGCACGATGTCGGTAATTACGACACCGACCGTTCGCGCGTGCTGGAACCGGGAATGGTGTTGACCGTCGAGCCGGGGCTGTATATCGCCACCGACGCCGACGTACCGGCCCAATATCGCGGCATCGGCATTCGTATTGAAGATGACATCGTGATTACCGAAGATGGCAACGAAAATCTCACCGCCAGCGTGGTGAAGAAGGCGGATGAGATCGAGGCGCTGATGGCGGCGGCGCGCCAGTCATGAGCGTGCTGATTGTCGGCGGCGGGATGACCGGCGCGACGCTCGCGCTGGCCATCTCCCGTTTGACCGGCGGTGCGCTGCCGGTTCATCTGATTGAAGCGCAGGATCCGGCGTCGTCACGCCACCCAGGTTTTGACGATCGGGCGATCGCCCTGGCTGCGGGCACCTGCCAGCAGCTGGCGCGCATCGGTATCTGGCAGAACCTTGCTAAACGAGCGACGCCTATCCAGCGGGTACACGTCAGCGACCGCGGCCATGCCGGTTTTGTAAGCCTGGCGGCGGCCGATTACGGCCTGTCGGCGCTGGGGCAGGTGGTTGAACTCCACGATGTCGGCCAGCGGCTGTTTAGCCTGCTGCGCGAGGCGCCGGGCGTCACCCTGCACTGTCCGGCGAAAGTGGAAGCGGTCAACCGCAGCCAGGACAGCGTCAGCCTCACCCTCGATAGCGGCGAAACGATCAACGGTAAGCTGCTGGTGGCGGCAGATGGTTCGCGTTCGTCGCTGGGCGCGCGCTGCGGCATTAGCTGGCAGCAGCAGCCCTATGAGCAACTGGCGATTATCGCCAACGTTAGCACCGCGTTGCCGCACGAAGGCCGCGCCTTCGAGCGCTTTACCGAGCACGGTCCGCTGGCGATGCTGCCGATGTCGCAAGGGCGCTGTTCGCTGGTGTGGTGCCATCCGCAGTCGCGGCGCGACGAGGTGCTTAGCTGGTCTGACGAACGTTTTTGCCAACAATTACAGCAGGCGTTTGGCTGGCGGCTGGGGCGCATTACCCATGCCGGTAAGCGTAGTGTTTATCCGCTGGCGTTAACCACCGCCATCCGTTCGGTGTCGCACCGTCTGGCGCTGGTCGGCAACGCGGCGCAGACATTGCACCCGATCGCCGGGCAGGGCTTTAATCTCGGCCTGCGCGACGTGATGAGCCTGGCTGAACTGCTTGCCGACGCCCACGGGCTCGGCGAGGATGCGGGCAATTATTCTCTGCTATGCCGCTACCAGGCGCGGCGAGCGGATGATAAAGCCGCCACCATCGGCGTGACCGATGGGCTGGTGCATCTCTTTGCCAACCGTTGGGCGCCGCTGGTGGCGGGGCGCAACGTCGGTCTGATGGCGATGGAATTATTTACCCCGGCGCGCGATGCGCTGGCGCAGCGTACCCTCGGTTGGGTTCCCCGTTAAGGAGTAGAACGTGCAAAGTGTTGATGTTGCCATTGTTGGCGGCGGAATGGTGGGACTGGCGGTAGCCTGTGGTTTACAGGGCAGCGGCCTGCGCGTCGCGGTGCTGGAACAAGCGGCGCCGCAGCCTCTTGACGCCGATGCGCCGCCGGCGCTGCGCGTTTCGGCTATTAATGCCGCCAGCGAAAAGTTACTGGATAAGCTGGGCGTCTGGAGCGAAATCATCTCCCAGCGCGCCAGCTGCTATCACGGCATGGAAGTGTGGGACAAAGATAGCTTTGGCCGCATTAGCTTCGATGACCAGAGCATGGGCTTTAGCCATCTGGGCCATATTATTGAAAATGCCGTGGTGCATCACGCGCTGTGGCAGAAGGCGCAGCGCTGTGCTGACGTTACCCTGCTGGCGCCTGCGCAACTGCAGCAGGTAGCGTGGGGCGAAAACGAAGCTTTTCTGAGCCTGCAGGACGGTAGCATGCTGACCGCGCGGCTGGTGGTCGGCGCCGATGGCGCCAATTCGTGGCTGCGCAATAAAGCCGATATTCCGCTGACCTTCTGGGACTATCGCCATCATGCGCTGGTGGCGACGATACGAACCACCGAGCCGCATCAGGCCGTGGCGCGTCAGGCGTTCCACGGTGAAGGCATTCTGGCCTTCCTGCCGCTTAGCGATCCGCATCTGTGCTCGATCGTCTGGTCGCTGTCGCCGGAGGAGGCGCAGCGAATGCAGCAGGCCGATGCAGCCGCGTTTAACCAGGCGCTGAACATCGCTTTTGATAATCGCCTTGGCCTTTGCCAGCTTGAGAGCGATCGGCAGGTTTTCCCGCTGACCGGACGCTACGCGCGTCAGTTCGCCGCCCATCGTCTGGCGCTGGTTGGCGATGCCGCCCACACTATTCATCCGCTGGCCGGGCAGGGGGTGAACCTTGGCTTTATGGACGCCGCCGAGCTTATCGACGAGCTGAAGCGCCTGCACGCGCAGGGTAAAGATATCGGTCAGCATTTGTACCTGCGCCGCTATGAGCGCAGCCGCAAGCACAGCGCCGCGCTGATGCTGGCGGGTATGCAGGGGTTCCGCGAAATGTTTTCCGGCAGCCATCCGGCGAAGAAACTCCTCCGCGATATGGGGCTCAAACTGGCCGATTCGCTGCCTGGCGTAAAACCACAGTTGATTCGCCAGGCCATGGGCCTCAACGATCTCCCCGCCTGGTTACGTTAACCCCGTCACACTTCTTTTACCCGGCCTGCGTGCCGGGTTTTCTCTCTCATTTGAAATATTCTAATTTCACCTCTTTTTTCGCATTAGTTTTATTAATGCGCTCTTTTTTTTGTTAAAGAAATTAGGCCCATAAAATCGCATAAAACACCATTATCACCTGACTGGTTTGCTCATTATGTTAATTTTATGTGGCACAAATCGCTTTTTTCCAGTCAATAACTCTGTAGGCTTTTCTGCGCGCTTTGGTCATAAGCTAATGTGATGTCCTGATTTACCTTATGGTTTAGCACCGGGTTCGGTGGTAAGTTCAGGCAAAAGAGAACGTTTGCGTCGGTGTCCGTAAGCGGTGCCGTCGCCGGATTTCGTGGCGCAAAATCGCCGACAATATCGTGGCTGGTTCCGTTTTATTCGATGAGGAAAAGATGGCTCAACAGACTCCGTTGTATGAACAACACACGCTGTGCGGCGCTCGCATGGTGGATTTCCATGGCTGGATGATGCCGCTGCATTACGGGTCCCAGATTGATGAGCACCACGCGGTGCGCGGCGATGCAGGGATGTTCGATGTGTCGCATATGACCATCGTCGATTTCCACGGCAGCCGGATCAGAGAGTTCTTGCGCTATTTGCTGGCAAACGATGTGGCGAAGCTTACCACCCCAGGCAAAGCGCTCTACACCGGCATGCTAACCGCTTCCGCCGGCGTCATCGATGACCTGATTGTTTATTTCCTTTCTGAAGATTATTTCCGCCTCGTTGTTAACTCCGCCACTCGTGAAAAAGACCTCGCCTGGATTTCCGAACAAGCCGAACCTTACGGTCTTGAAATCACCGTTCGCGACGATCTGTCGCTGATCGCGGTGCAGGGTCCGCAGGCGAAAGCGAAGGCGGCGACGCTGTTCACCGACGCTCAGCGCCAGGCCGTGGAAGGCATGAAGCCGTTCTTCGGCGTACAGGCCGGCGACCTGTTTATCGCCACCACCGGTTATACCGGCGAAGCGGGTTATGAAATCGCTATGCCGAACGAGCAGGCGGCGGATTTCTGGCGCGGTCTGCTGGACGCCGGCGTTAAGCCTTGCGGCCTTGGCGCGCGCGACACCCTGCGCCTGGAAGCCGGGATGAATCTTTACGGCCAGGAGATGGACGAAGGCGTCTCGCCGCTGGCGGCGAACATGGGCTGGACTATCGCCTGGGAGCCCGCCGATCGTAACTTCATCGGCCGCGAAGCGCTGGAAATGCAGCGCGAAAAAGGCACCGAGCAGCTGGTTGGCCTGGTGATGACCGAGAAAGGCGTCCTGCGCGGCGGCCTGCCGGTACGTTTTACCGATAGCGACGGTAATCAAAAAGAAGGCATTATCACCAGCGGCACCTTCTCGCCGACGCTGGGCTACAGCATCGCGCTGGCTCGCGTACCGGCCGGGATTGGCGAAACCGCGGTGGTGCAAATTCGTAACCGTGAAATGCCGGTAAAAGTGACTAAACCTGGTTTTGTACGCAATGGCAAAGCCATTGTGTGATTTCCCTTTTTTGGAGATGAATTGATGAGCAACGTACCAGCAGAACTGAAATACAGCAAAGAACACGAGTGGCTGCGTAAAGAAGCGGACGGCACCTATACCGTCGGGATCACCGAGCACGCGCAGGAGTTGCTTGGCGACATGGTTTTCGTTGACCTGCCGGAAGTGGGCGCCACCGTTGAAGCGGGCGCCGATTGCGCCGTTGCCGAATCCGTGAAAGCGGCTTCCGATATCTACGCGCCGATTAGCGGTGAAATCGTTGCCGTCAACGAAGAGCTGAACGACTCTCCGGAACTGGTCAACAGCGACCCGTATGCCGACGGCTGGATCTTCAAAATTAAAGCCAGCGACGAAGCGCAGGTTGCCGCGCTGCTGGATGCCGCCGCGTATGAAGCTCTGTTAGAAGACGAATAAATGTGTGCCGGATGGCGCTGCGCTTATCCGGCCTACGAACTTTGTAGGCCCGGTAAGCGCTAGCGCCACCGGGCAATTCAGGTAAGTAGAGACAATCACGATTCACCGCACGTTTCAGGAACCATCGCTCATGACTCAGACTTTAAGTCAGCTTGAAAACCGCGACGCCTTTATTGAACGTCACATTGGCTCGGACGCTCAGCAGCAGCAAGAGATGCTGAAGACCGTCGGCGCGGATTCGCTTAACGCCCTGATCGGCCAGATTGTGCCGCAGGATATCCAGCTGGCGACCCCACCACAGGTGGGCGACGCGACTACCGAATTCGCCGCGCTGGCGGAGCTGAAGGCGATCGCCGGTCGCAACAAGCGCTTCAAGTCTTACATCGGCATGGGCTACACCGCCGTACAACTGCCGCCGGTCATTCAGCGCAACATGCTGGAAAACCCGGGCTGGTACACCGCCTACACCCCTTACCAACCGGAAGTATCCCAGGGCCGTCTGGAATCGCTGCTCAACTTCCAGCAGGTCACTCTGGATCTGACCGGGTTGGATATCGCTTCCGCTTCGCTGCTTGATGAAGCCACCGCCGCCGCCGAAGCGATGGCGATGGCCAAACGCGTGAGCAAACTGAAGAACGCCAACCGCTTCTTCGTTGCCGCCGACGTTCATCCACAAACCCTGGATGTGGTTCGCACCCGTGCGGAAACCTTTGGCTTCGACGTGATTGTCGATGACGCCGACAAAGTGCTCGATCACCAGGATGTTTTTGGCGTGCTGTTGCAGCAGGTTGGCACCACCGGTGAAATCCACGATTACAGTAAACTGATCGCCGAGCTGAAAGCGCGCAAAGTGATTGTCAGCGTCGCCGCCGACTTTATGGCGCTGGTGCTGCTGACGGCGCCGGGCAAGCAGGGCGCCGATATTGTCTTCGGCTCCGCTCAACGTTTCGGCGTGCCGATGGGCTATGGCGGCCCGCACGCGGCCTTCTTCGCCGCGAAAGATGAATTCAAACGCTCCATGCCGGGCCGTATTATCGGCGTATCGAAAGATGCGGCGGGTAATACCGCGCTGCGCATGGCGATGCAGACTCGCGAGCAGCATATCCGCCGCGAGAAAGCGAACTCCAACATTTGTACCTCGCAGGTTCTGCTGGCCAACATCGCCAGCCTGTACGCGGTTTTCCACGGCCCGGCGGGCCTGAAACGTATCGCTGGCCGCATTCATCGCCTGACCGACATTCTGGCCGACGGCCTGCAGAAGAAAGGGCTGAAGCTGCGCCATGCGCACTACTTTGACACCCTTTGCGTCGAAGTGGCGGATAAAGCCGCGGTGCTGGCGCGTGCCGAAGCGCTGCAGATTAATCTGCGTAGCGATATTCACGGCGCGGTTGGCATTACGCTCGATGAAGCGACCACCCGCGAAGATGTGCTGAACCTGTTCCGCGCCATCGTTGGCGACGATCACGGTCTGGATATCGATACCCTGGATAAAGACGTGGCGCTGGATAGCCGTTCGATCCCGGCGGCGATGCTGCGCGACGATGCGATCCTCACCCATCCGGTGTTTAACCGCTACCATAGCGAAACCGAGATGATGCGCTATATGCACGCGCTGGAGCGTAAAGATCTGGCGCTGAACCAGGCGATGATCCCGCTGGGCTCCTGCACCATGAAACTGAACGCCGCAGCGGAGATGATCCCGATCACCTGGCCGGAATTTGCCGAGCTGCACCCGTTCTGCCCGGTCGAGCAGGCGGAAGGTTATCATCAGATGATCGCCCAGCTTTCAGACTGGCTGGTGAAACTGACCGGCTATGACGCCGTCTGTATGCAGCCGAACTCCGGCGCGCAGGGCGAGTATGCTGGCCTGCTGGCGATTCGCCACTATCACGAGAGCCGCAACGAAGGCCATCGCGATATCTGCCTGATCCCAAGCTCCGCACACGGCACTAACCCGGCTTCCGCGCAGATGGCGGGTATGCAGGTAGTGGTCGTTGCCTGCGATAAAAACGGCAACATCGATCTTGCCGATCTGCGTGAAAAAGCAGAGCAGGCAGGGGCGAATCTCTCCTGCATCATGGTCACCTATCCGTCGACCCACGGCGTGTATGAAGAGACCATCCGTGAAGTGTGCGAGATAGTGCATCAATTCGGCGGCCAGGTTTACCTCGATGGCGCCAACATGAACGCCCAGGTCGGGATCACTTCTCCGGGCTTTATCGGCGCTGACGTTTCGCACCTCAACCTGCATAAAACCTTCTGCATTCCGCACGGCGGTGGCGGTCCGGGTATGGGCCCTATCGGCGTGAAAGCGCACCTGGCGCCGTTTGTACCGGGCCACAGCGTGGTACAAATTGAAGGCATGCTGACCCGCCAGGGCGCGGTTTCCGCCGCGCCGTTCGGCAGCGCTTCCATTCTGCCGATCAGCTGGATGTATATTCGCATGATGGGCGCGGAAGGCTTGAAGCAGGCGAGCCAGAACGCGATTCTCAACGCCAACTATATCGCTACCCGGCTGAAAGATGCTTACCCGGTGCTCTATACCGGCCGCGATGGTCGCGTGGCGCACGAATGTATTCTTGATATTCGTCCGCTGAAAGAAGAGACCGGCATTAGCGAGCTGGATATTGCTAAACGCCTGATCGACTTTGGTTTCCATGCGCCGACCATGTCCTTCCCGGTCGCCGGGACGCTGATGGTTGAGCCGACGGAATCGGAAAGCAAGGTAGAACTGGACCGCTTTATTGACGCCATGCTGGCGATCCGCGCGGAAATCGATCGCGTTAAAGCCGGTGAATGGCCGCTGGAAGATAACCCGCTGGTGAACGCGCCGCACACCCAGGGCGAGCTGGTGAGCGAGTGGAACCATCCGTACAGCCGCGAGCTGGCGGTATTCCCGGCTGGGTTGCACAACAAGTACTGGCCAACGGTGAAACGCCTGGATGACGTCTACGGCGACCGTAACCTGTTCTGCTCCTGCGTACCGATGAGCGAATACCAGTAAGTGGCTAATTAGCTAAACTTTTAAAGGCGCTGCGGCGCCTTTATTTTTTGGAGGGAAGGTATGGCGATAGCTCTGATTAGCGGCGCGAGCCGCGGCATAGGCCGGGCGACGGCGCTGCTGTTGGCGCAGGAAGGGTATACCGTCGCGGTCAATTACCATCACAACATTAAAGCCGCCACCGAAGTGGTCAATACCATAGTTGAATCTGGCGGCAAAGCCACGGCGCTGCGGGCGGATATCAGCGATGAAGCGCAGGTGATGGCGATGTTTGAGGCGATTGACCGTATGGGCGAACCGCTGACGGCGTTGGTCAACAACGCCGGGATCCTGTTTACCCAATGTACGGTGGAGAGCCTGAGCGCCGAGCGTATTAACCGCGTGCTGGCCACCAACGTCACCGGCTACTTCCTCTGTTGCCGTGAGGCGGTAAAGCGCATGTCGCATCGGCATGGCGGCAAGGGCGGGGCGATAGTTAACGTTTCGTCGGCGGCCTCGCGCCTTGGCGCGCCGGGAGAGTACGTTGACTATGCCGCGTCGAAAGGGGCGGTAGATACTCTGACCACCGGGCTGGCGCTGGAGGTGGCGGCGCAGGGGATTCGGGTAAACGGCGTGCGTCCGGGGCTGATTTATACCGAGATGCACGCCTCCGGCGGCGAACCGGGACGCGTGGACCGGGTAAAAAATTCGCTACCGATGCAGCGCGGCGGCCAGCCGGAAGAGGTCGCTCAGGCCATTGCCTGGCTGCTGAGCGACAAAGCGTCGTATGTGACGGGTAGCTTCCTCGAACTGGCGGGCGGTAAATAACCCGTAGATGTCTATTGCCCGGCGGTCTACCAGGAGGCCAGCCACAGCCGCAGGCGCATTCCCCAACTGCTGGTCCAGCCGGTGGTAACCGACTTCACCTCACCTTGAGAAATGACCACCAGCGTTGGCGTTACCTGGATATCCCACTGCCGCGCCAGCTGACCGCTTGGATCATTCACCGTTGGCAGCGCCATTTTCTTCCTGGTCAGCCACTTCTCCAGCGCGGCGTTATCGCCGGAACGCAGGGCTACCGTCAGCACATTGCCGCCGTCGGCGGCAAGCGATGCCACCGACGGCGTGGTATAGCGACAGACTCCGCACCAGGTCGCCCAGACGTACAGCAGCAGCGGCTTTTGCTGGCTCATGGCGTTCAGATCCAGCGTCCTGCCGTCGAGTGTCTGCAGCGATGTGGCGCTGAAGTTTTGCGGCAGCGCGGGCTGGCGAAAATAATCCACCGCCAGGCTCACCGCCGCGCCAATCAGCAGCCACACCGCCAGCTCGCGTAGCCAGCGCCTGAGTTTACTGGCCACGGGCTTTCGCCAGCTGCTCTTTCACCAGCCCCTCCAGGTCTTCAGCAGGGATCGCGCCGGCCACCATCTGATCGCCGATGATGGTCGCCGGGGTGCCCTGAATATTCAGCACCTGCGACAAAAACAGGTTCATTTTCAGCGAATCCATGGTCTTGTCATCGATATTCACGCTATCGGTGGCGGTTTTCTTCTGCGCGGCGGCGATGCTGGCGTCATCGTGATAGCCTTTTTTCGCCATCAGCCGCTGATGCAGCGCCCAGAACTTATCGGGCTGTTGACGCCAGGTGGAGAGCGCGGCTTTAGCGGCATTCACCGAACTCTGCCCTTTAAACGGCAGCAGCTTAACGATGAGCTGAATATCCGGATTATCGTGGACGATTTTTTCCAGCATCGGATCAAACTGTTTGCAGTAAGGACAGTTGTAATCGGTAAACGAGACGATTGTGAGTTTTGGCTCTTTCGCGCCGGTGCGCGGACTATTCGGATCGTTAAACAGCAGCTGGGCTAACTGGTCATTACCGTTCGATTGTGGTTCTTCCGCCGGGGCGGCGAAGCTGAAGGCCGATACGCACAGCAGTAATAAGGCGGTGATAGCTCTCATGTTATTTTCCTTTAGCGGCGGACAGGGTGGCGAGAAGTTGTTCGCGGTCTAACAGCGCAGGCAGAATTTGTCCCTGCGGCAATCCCGGTCCGTAAATCTGGTTAAACGGCACCGCGGCGCTGCCGCGTGCGGTTAAAAAATGACTAATGTCAGCGGAGGGGCGGCTCCAGTCGCCGCGTAAGGCGATCACATCTGGCGCTGATAGCGCCTGCTGGATGTCATCCCGCAGCAGCACGTTGTATTTATTGGCTTTACAGGTCACGCACCAGTCGGCGGTGACATCAATAAATACCCGTTTATGCTCCGCAAGGGCGTTAGCGATAGCCTGCTCGCTGAGCGGCTGCCAGTTAACCCGGTCTCGGCGCGGGCCCTGGCCGTCCTGTTGTGCGACAAAGGCGACGGCGCCCGCCACCACGATGGCCAGAGCGCCCGCGCGCAGCGCCGTACGCCAGCGGTAGCGCCAGGCGGTGGCCAGGAGCAGGACGATGGCCAGAATCACCAGCAGGGTAAGCACCGGCGTACGGCCGATGTGGATCGTCAGCAGGCTAACCAGCCATAGCGCTGAACCAAGCATCATTAGCCCCAACACCACGCGCAGATGATTCATCCAGAGGCCTGGACGTGGAAGTCGTTGCGCCAGACCCGGCCAGGCGACGATAAGCAGCCACGGCAGGCTCATGCCGATCCCCATGGCGAAGAAAATCCCCCACAGCAGCGGCAGCGGCGCTACCAGCGCCACCGAAACGGCGGTGCCGAGGAACGGCGCGGTACAGGGCGTCGCCAGCAGAGTGGCGAAGGCGCCCTGCCAGAAATGGCCCATTAAGCCGTTGCCGCCGCGGGTGGCGAGGAAGGTACTGGCGTTGGAGGAGAGACGGATTTCGAACAGCCCTAATAAACTGGCGCTGAACAGCACCATCACCAGCGCCATCGCGCCGATAAACCACGGGTTCTGGAACTGGATCCCCCAGCCGAGCGCCTGATTACCTAAACGTAGCGCGGTCATCATCAGCGCCAGCGCCAGGAAGGAGACGACGATTCCGCATACCGAGGCGAGGAACTGCCGCCGCACCGCGCCGCGTTCACGACGTTCGGTTTGCACCAATGAGCCGAGTTTCATCGCCAACACCGGCAGCACGCAAGGCATGACGTTGAGGATAAGCCCGCCGGCCAGCGCCATCAGCAGCACCCAGCCTAACGCCAGCCCCGGCGCGGCGCTGCCGGCGGCGATGGCGATATGGCTTTCCTGCGCCTGGCCGCTATCAGCCAGCACCAGCGACAGCGTTTTGCCGCTCAGATCCGGCGCCGCTTCGCCCCAGCTATCGGTGACCGGTACGGTGGCGGTCAATGTATCGCCGCGGCTGGTAAAGCTCGGCTTGCCGAAATCGACATCCTCCATGCTGTCGATAAACAGCGCTGGCTGCTGCCAGCCGGCATCGCGGCGGGCGGTTACCGTCAGCTTTCCGCTGACGTAGCTGGCGCTAAGCGCCGAGGTGAGACCGTCGCGCAGGGGCAGCGTGCCCATCGCGCGGGTGAAATCGTAATTAAAACGCTCTCCCGCCGGAGCCGTCATATCCAGCGAAAAGGGGTAGTCAGTGAGAATGCAGACATTGCTGCAGGTAGAGAGCGTCAGTACGCCGCTGAGCGTCGGCGGTATTTTGCCGCGCAGGGTCATCGGGAAGCTGACGTCGCCGTGATACCCCTGAGTGGAAATACCCGCGACGTCGAAGCGCTGCGGCGTCGGCCAGCGCCAGTTAACCTCCAGCGGCGTGTGCCAGGCGATAGCTGGCGCGATGCCGCCTTCGCCCGGCGAACGCCAGTAGGTTTTCCAGCCCTTTTCCAGCGCTACGTCTAAAAGCAGGCGGGTGTCGCCATTGCTTTCGCTTTGCGCCCGCAGGCGCACGCTGGCGTGTTGATTGTCGGCGGCGCGCAGCCAGCCGCTATCGGCGGCCTGGCTGACGGGCAGCCATAGCCAAAGCAGGCAGACCAGCAGTCGCCTGAATACCATAAACATAAATTTTCTCCGTAAGTAATAAATTAACCTGAGCTGTCAGGAGAATTAATCACTCACGGAAGACGCATAATCGTAGATGCACCCGCAATCGGGGAGGAGAAATGACGCGGGGAGGCCAGATTCGCTCGATGCGCGGCGGGATGGCCGCCAGCACCGCCAGCAGCAGAGCGATCGCTAATAGCGCCCCTTCAAACAGCATCGGCGGAACGGCCATCAGCGACTTGGCGCTGAGTTCGCAGGGGGAAACCGGCGCCTCGGCATTATCCGGGCCAGGTTGAGCGGATTGGCTGGCGGCCGTGACGTTCATCACCAACGCATGCATCCCCGCCATTCTCTGGGCGGTGCAGATCAGCACCACCAGGCAGGCAAGGAGTACAAGAAGAATGGCTTTGCGTTGTCGCTTAATCATGGTCGCCTCAAATATTCACGAGGCCTATCTTATCGGGCGAACGCGTTTTAGCAATGGTAAAGCTGTAAAGAAGTGTCTGGCGGATAAGTGATTTGCCCCCTCCCGGCCGGGAGAGGGCGGTTAATTACAGATTCTCGCCGTTGCTGGCGATGACTTCTTTGTACCAGTTAAAGCTCTTCTTGCGCGAGCGGGACATGTCGCCGGTGCCGTCGTCGTGTTTATTAACGTAGATGAAGCCGTAGCGTTTGCTGTACTGGCCAGTGGTGAAGGAGACGCAGTCGATGCAGCCCCATGGGGTATAACCCATCAGATCAACGCCGTCATAAGTCACCGCTTTAATCATCTCTTCGACGTGGGCGCGGAGATAATCGATGCGGTAGTCATCATTGATGCTGCCGTCGGCTTCTACTTTGTCGTAGGCGCCAAAGCCGTTTTCCACGATAAACAGCGGCTTCTGGTAGCGCTCATACAATTCGCACAGGGCGTAGCGCAGGCCAACCGGGTCAATCTGCCAGCCCCAGTCGGAGGCTTTCACATGCGGGTTCGGCACGCTGCCTTCGAAGCCGGAAATGGCATCGCCGGTGCCGCCTTCGGCTTTCACCGCGTTGGTCATGTAGTAGCTGAAGCCGAGATAGGCGCAGGTGCCTTCACGCAGGATCTGCGCGTCGCCGTCTTCCATCTTGATGTTGAAGCCGCGGCGTTCCCATTCATTCAACACGTAGCTCGGGTAGTAGCCGCGCAGTTGGACATCGGTAAAGACATAGCGTTCGCGCATCGACTCCTGGGCAAACATGACATCTTCCGGTTTGCAGGAGTAAGGGTAGAGGGCGACCATCGCCAGCATGCAGCCGACCTGCATTTCCGGGTTGATGCGGCGCGCCGCTTTCACCGCCAGCGCGCTGGCGACGAACTGGTGATGCAGCACCTGGTACATGGTCTCTTCCGGGTTTTCATGCTCGGTATAGACCACGCCGGAACAGCAGTAGCCGAACAGCGGCGCGCGCCAGTTACGCTGGTTATTGATCTCGTTAAAGGTCATCCAGTATTTCACTTTGTGCTTATAGCGCTCAAAGACAACTTCGGCGAAGCGCACAAAGAAATCGACCACTTTGCGGTTGGTCCAACCGCCGTACTGCTGTACCAGATGCAGCGGCATTTCAAAGTGGGAAAGGGTGATCACTGGCTCGATGTTGTACTTCAGCAGTTCATCAAACATGTCATCGTAGAATTTCAGCCCTTCTTCATTTGGCTGAGTTTCGTCGCCCTGCGGGAAGATGCGGGTCCAGGCAATAGAGGTGCGGAAGCATTTGAAACCCATCTCGGCGAACAATTTGATGTCTTCTTTGTAGTGGCCGTAAAAATCAACCGCTTCATGGTTAGGGTAATACTTACCCGCTTCGACCTGTTGGGTGATTTCGCGCGGCACGCCGTGCGCCCCGCCGGTTAAAACGTCGCAGATGCTGGGGCCTTTGCCGCCTTTATTCCAGCCACCTTCAACCTGATGCGCGGCGACCGCGCCGCCCCATAAAAAGTCTTTGGGAAGAGTCAATTTTTTCATCTTTGCTAATCTCTATGAATAACTATTGCGATTGAGTCTAGCAAAGCGAAATTGAATGTCACGATATAACAAATCCCGCTAAAGGTAATATGTTACATCGAAAAAACAGGCTGTTATTTTAAGCCGATTTTGCGCGCTAATTTACGCCCCAGGGATTCGAGAATATATATCACCGGAATCTGTGTTGTAATATCGTAAACGCCGCCGATGCGCGTTTGCGGCACGTGCCAGGAGAGATTGAAATCAGCCAGTTTTGCCAGCCGCGAATGTTCATGGCTGGTAATCGACATCACCTTACAGTGATGCAGGCTGAACTGGCTGGCAAAGCGCAGGATCTCTTCGGTTTCACCGGAGACGGAAAGCACAATCGCCAGCGCGTTGCGAGCCATGTCATTGGTGACCGGGAAATAAGGATCGTCAATATGGTTGCTGAATTTCCCGACGTTGGAAAAGAAGCGCGCGCCATATTTCGCCAGCGCGCCGGAAGTACCGGCGCCGACGAAAATAATACGCTCGGAGGAGAGAATAATATCGACGGCTTGTTCGAGCAATTGATCGAACTCGTCATTATTGACGCTTTTAAAAAAGCTCATTATTTCGCTGGCGCCGATATTTGCCTGTTGAGGCTCATTCTGCTCAAGATATAATTTAAAGCGTACGCGAAATTCAGAGTAGCCCTCGCACTGCAGTTTGCGGCAGAAGCGCAACACGGTGGTGGTGGAGACCCCGGCAGCCTCGGCCAGTTCGCGAATAGTCATGTACATCACTTTGTCACGATTCTTAATGACGTAGTGGTAGACCATCATCTCAAGATTATTGAGACTGGCGACAGCGGCGTGGGAGAACATACTCACAGTGGCGAACTCACAATTCATAAAGACCAGGACGGAATTATATCATGCAGGCTAATGACATTACCTTTTTTCAGCGTTTTCAGGACGACATCCTCGCCGGGCGCAAAACGATCACCATTCGCGATGCGGCGGAGTCGCACTTTAAGCCCGGTGACGTGCTGCGCGTCGGACGCTATGAAGATGACGGCTACTTTTGCACTATCGCCGTTACCGCGACCTCGACGGTGACCCTCGACACGCTAACTGAACAGCATGCTCAACAGGAGAATATGACCCTCGAACAACTGCGGGAGGTCATCAGTGAAATCTATCCTGCGGAAGATCGGTTTTATGTTATTGAATTCAAACGCCTTTAAATAAAACCAGCACAACTGTTAGTTGAAATATTGTTGTAACACTATGATTTTAATGTGTTTACAAATATACATCGTTTTATTTTAGCTAACAGGTGTTCACTGGAATCATTCTCAGTTAACCTAAGTGGGCAATGAAAGCGTTCTTGTTTTCACGGAGTCAAAATATGGTTCGCAAACCATTAATCACTCAGGGATATTCTCTGGCAGAGGAAGTTGCCAACAGCATCAGTCACGGGATCGGGCTGGTGTTCGGTATTGTCGGCCTTGTGTTGCTGCTGGTGCAGGCGGTAGACACGAACGCCAGCGCGACGGCGATCACCAGCTACAGCCTGTACGGCGGCAGTATGATTATGCTGTTCCTCGCTTCCACGCTCTATCACGCTATCCCGCATCAGCGGGCGAAACAGTGGCTCAAGAAATTCGACCACTGCGCCATCTACTTGCTGATTGCCGGAACCTACACGCCATTTTTGCTGGTGGGATTGAATTCGCCGCTGGCAAAGGGGTTGATGATTGTCATCTGGAGCCTGGCGCTACTGGGGATCCTGTTTAAGCTGACTATCGCGCACCGCTTTAAAATTTTGTCGCTGGTGACCTATCTGACGATGGGCTGGCTGTCGCTTATCGTGGTCTATCAACTGGCGGTGAAGCTGGCGGTGGGCGGGGTAACGCTGCTGGCGGTTGGCGGGGTGGTGTACTCGCTGGGGGTCATCTTCTACGTCTGCAAACGTATTCCTTATAACCACGCTATCTGGCACGGCTTCGTGCTCGGCGGCAGCGTGTGTCACTTCCTGGCGATTTATCTTTACGTCGGCCAGTCCTGATCAAACGTCCACGGCGGCGCTACGCTTACCGTGGCTACGATATTCTGCGGCCTGGAAATTCCACGGTGGCGCTGCGCTTACCGTGGCTACGATATTCTGCGGCCTGTAAATTCCACGGTGGCGCTGCGCTTACCGTGGCTACGATATTCTGCGGTCTGGAAATTCCACGATGGCGCTGCGCTTGCCGCGGTCACGATATTCTGCAGGCTGGTAGCCCGGCTAAGGCGCAAGCGCCGTAAGCCGGGAACTGTTCCTTAATCTTCTTCCAGCGAATACGGCAATGGCTTGATGCTCAGGCTGCCGGCATCATCACGCACGCGGAACACGCTGTCCGGTTCCATATCGTTATTCATCACCACCTGGACCATCAGGCTTCCGTCATCCAACTGTACGGCTGCCAGCACCGTACCGGTGCGGCGCCAGTTGTCGCCCATTTTCAGCTCCAGATCTTCCCCGGCTTCCGGCACCCGGCTGGCGGTACCCGCCAGCGTCCACAGCGCGCGTTTATTGGCGCCGCGGAATTTCGCCCGGGCGACCATTTCCTGGCCGGTGTAGCAGCCTTTCTTGAAGCTGATACCGCCCAACGCTTGCAGGTTGGTCGCCTGCGGAATGAACTGCGCGCTGTTTACGCTGTCGATAACCGGCAGACCGGCCTCGATGTTCAGCGCCAGCCACTGCTGGCTGTTGTTAAGCTGCGCTTCGCCGCGCAGCGCGTCTGTCACCCGGTTGGCGGTGTCGGCATCGGTCACCAGCAGGAAGCGTTCGGCAGGATGTTCAAACCACAGCAGGCTGGTCACGCCTTCGGTGACCACCGGTTTACCAGCGTCCGGCAGCGCGGCGAACAATGGAGCCAGCGCGGCGCGCGCCTGGAAACCGGCAACGCCCAGCAGGACCAGATCGTCGTTTGCGGCGATGGTGACTTTGGAGAAGACGGCATATTTTTTCAGTTCGGTCAGCTGCGCTTCGCGCAGGCTGCGGCGCTCAATCCACGCGAAACCGCCGTCGCGGTGGAAGACGCGCAGGTTGCTCCACATTTTGCCTTTGGCATCACAGTGCGCGGCAAGCAGATGCTGATCGGCGGTTAAATGGCTGACATCGGCGGTGATCTGCCCCTGCAGATACTTCTCGCCATCCGGACCGGTAATCGTCGCCAACGCCCAATCATCCAGCGTCATCAGCGTTAACGGCAGACGAGCGGAAAAAGAGGGCTGACGCGGAGGAAAAGGTGTAAAAGCCATAGTCATATCCTGAATAGCTTAACGCAGAGTGAATGACTAATGGTAAAAGAGCTATGGTGCAATGCAAGCGCTTTCGGCAAGCCATTTGTGCCCTCAGGATGCGGTGAATAGCCAACCGGATTTTGGGCTTTTATGGAATGCTGCTCGCACAAGGCGATATTACTGTAAAGTAAGTGCCTAAAAAGGGTTAAACTAAGCTATATCTTGATGCTGGAAGGACAACATGGACATTAACAACAAAGCTCGCATCCACTGGGCATGCCGCCGCGGTATGCGCGAACTCGATATCTCCATCATGCCGTTTTTCGAGTATGAGTACGACACGCTCAGCGATGACGACAAGCGCCTGTTCATCCGTTTGCTGGAGAACGATGATCCGGATCTGTTTAACTGGCTGATGAATCACGGCAAGCCGGCAGATGCGCAACTTCAACGGATGATTAATTTAATCCAGACTCGGAATCGGGAACGTGGTCCTGTGGCAATCTGATTTACGTATTTCCTGGCGTTCGCAGTGGTTCTCGCTGCTGCTGCACGGGGTGGTGGCGGCGATAGTGCTGCTCATGCCCTGGCCGTTAAGCTACACCCCGATTTGGCTCCTGTTGCTATCGCTGGTGGTGTTTGACTGCGTGCGCAGCCAGCGGCGGATCCACGCCTGCCAGGGAGAAATTAAGCTGTTGATCGATTCCCGTTTACGGTGGCAAAAAACGGAATGGGATATCGTCGGGACGCCATGGGTTATCAGCAGCGGGATGCTGCTGCGCCTGAAGCATGCGGAAACCGGCCGTAGCCAGCATTTGTGGGTGGCGGCGGATAGTATGGATGCGGGAGAATGGCGGGATTTGCGCCGGCTGGTGCTGCAAAAACCGGCGCACGACTAACTCAGGATCAGGCGAAGTGCTCCGCCATTTCGCCGAGGATCTGCTCGCACCAGTTCTGGATGCGCTCATCGCTCAGGTCGTACTGATTGGTTTCATCCAGCGCCAGGCCGACAAACAGTTGGCCATCGGCGATAACCGGTTTCGGGCTGGTGAACTCATAGCCCTCGGTTGGCCAGTAGCCGACAAACTTCACGCCTTTGGTCGCCAGCT
This sequence comes from Klebsiella sp. CN_Kp088, assembly GCF_040064335.1. Classification (NCBI taxonomy): domain Bacteria; kingdom Pseudomonadati; phylum Pseudomonadota; class Gammaproteobacteria; order Enterobacterales; family Enterobacteriaceae; genus Klebsiella; species Klebsiella sp. CN_Kp088. The sequence continues at coordinate 88,218 of NZ_JBEAIQ010000027.1, forward strand.
TATCGTGCAGCATCCCCAGCGCATCAAGGAACCATTCGCCGTAACCAAGCTGATCGCCCATGCCGTACAGCGCGACGATTTTGCCATTCAGATCTAAGGCGTCGAGCTGTTCCCAGACCGCTTCCCAGTCTTCCTGAATTTCGCCGAAATCCCAGGTCGGGATGCCGAGAATCAGCACGTCGTACTGGCTCATCAGCGCGGGGGAGTCATCTTTCAGATTATGCAGCGTCACCAGCTCGGGGCCGATGATATCGCGGATTTTTTCCGCGGCCATTTCGGTGTAGCAGGTACTGGAGCCGTAAAAAAGACCTATATTCATCGCGTAAACGTCTCAATTCTTGCCGTGAATTGCGCCCAGTGTACCAGAAAGGCGGCCTCTTAAGGCATAATGAGGGCGTATAACGAACAAAGAGGCCGATGTGAAACAGGATCTGGCACAAATTGAACAGTTTCTCGATGCCCTTTGGCTGGAGCGTAATCTGGCGGAGAACACGCTCAGCGCCTATCGCCGCGATTTGACGATGTTAGTAGAGTGGCTGCATCATCGCGGGCTGTCGCTGGCGAGCGTCGGCAGCGACGATCTACAGGCGCTGCTGGCCGAGCGGCAAACCGGCGGCTACAAAGCGACCAGTACCGCGCGGCTGCTTAGCGCCGTGCGCCGCTTCTTCCAGCATTTGTACCGGGAGAAAGTCCGCCCGGACGATCCCAGCGCGCTGCTGGCTTCGCCGAAGCTGCCGCAGCGGCTGCCGAAAGATCTCAGCGAGGCGCAGGTTGAGCGTCTGCTGCAGGCGCCGCTGGTGGAGCAGCCGCTGGAGTTGCGCGATAAGGCGATGCTGGAAGTGCTGTATGCCACCGGCCTGCGCGTCTCCGAACTGGTTGGCCTGACGATGAGCGATATCAGCCTGCGACAGGGCGTACTGCGGGTCATTGGTAAAGGCAACAAAGAGCGGCTGGTGCCGCTGGGCGAAGAGGCGGTGTCATGGGTAGAAAATTACCTTGAATACGGCCGCCCGTGGCTGCTGAACGGCGTGGCTTCGGACGTGCTTTTCCCCAGCCAGCGCGCGCAGCAGATGACGCGCCAGACATTCTGGCACCGCATTAAACACTATGCCGTACTGGCGGGGATCGACAGCGCGAAGCTCTCCCCGCACGTGTTGCGTCATGCGTTTGCCACGCATTTGCTCAATCACGGCGCCGATTTACGCGTGGTACAGATGCTGTTAGGACACAGCGATCTCTCCACCACGCAGATCTACACCCACGTGGCGACCGAACGTTTACGACAACTTCATCAACAGCATCACCCGCGGGCGTGAGTGCTGAATAAAAGGACTGAGTATGAAAAAAGGTTTATTGATGTTCACCCTGCTGGCGGCTTCACTCTCCGGCGCGGCGCATGCCGATAGCGCGGCGATCAAACAGTCGCTGGCGAAACTGGGTGTGCAGAGCACCGATATCCAACCGTCGCCGGTTTCCGGGATGAGCACGGTGCTCACCGACAGCGGCGTGCTGTACGTCACTGACGATGGCAAACACATTATTCAGGGACCGATGTATGACGTTAGCGGCGCGCAGCCGGTTAACGTCACCAACCAGTTGCTGGTCGGCAAGCTGAACGCCTTAACCAAAGAGATGATTGTCTATAAAGCGCCGAAGGAGCAGCATGTCATTACCGTCTTTACCGACATCACCTGCGGCTACTGCCACAAGCTGCACGAGCAGATGAGCGACTATAACGCGCTGGGGATCACCGTGCGTTATCTGGCCTTCCCGCGCCAGGGGCTGCAAAGCCAGGCCGAGCAGGACATGAAAGCGATCTGGTGTGCGAAAGATCGCAACAAAGCGCTGGATGACGCCATGAACGGTAAGGGCGTACAGCCGGCGAGCTGCAGCGTAGATATCGCCAAACATTATACCCTCGGGGTGCAAATGGGCGTCAACGGCACCCCGGCGATGGTTCTCAGCAACGGCATGGTGCTGCCGGGCTATCAGGGGCCGAAAGAGCTTAAAGCTTTCCTCGACGAGCATCAAAAACAGACAAGCGGTAACTGATTCGCGTGAAACAACAGATACAACTACGCCGCCGCGAGGCGGTTGATGGCGTCGACCTCCCCGCCGACCTGCCGCCGCTACTGCAGCGGTTGTATGCCAGCCGCGGCGTGCGCAGCGCGCAGGAGCTGGAACGCGGCGTCAAAGGCATGTTGCCATGGACGCAACTCACCGGCGTTGAAAAAGCCGTTGAAATGCTGCATGACGCTTTCCAGAAAGGGTTACATATTGTGGTGGTCGGCGATTTTGACGCCGACGGCGCCACCAGTACCGCGCTCAGCGTGCTGGCGCTGCGCGCGCTGGGCTACGGCAACGTTTCCTATCTGGTGCCGAACCGTTTTGAAGACGGCTATGGTTTAAGCCCGGAAGTGGTCGAGCAGGCGCACGCGCGCGGCGCGCAGATGATCATGACCGTCGATAACGGTATTTCATCACATGCCGGCGTCGATCACGCCCATAAGCTCGGTATCCCGGTGCTGGTGACCGATCACCACCTGCCGGGCGATACGCTGCCGGCGGCGGAGGCCATCGTTAACCCTAACCTGCGCGATTGCGACTTCCCGTCAAAATCACTGGCCGGGGTCGGGGTGGCGTTTTATCTGATGCTGGCGCTGCGCACCTTCCTGCGCGATAACGGCTGGTTCGAGGCCCGCGGTATCGCCGCGCCAAACCTTGCCGAGCTGCTGGATTTAGTGGCGCTGGGCACCGTTGCGGACGTGGTGCCGTTAGATGCTAACAACCGCATCCTGACCTGGCAGGGGTTAAGCCGCATTCGCGCCGGAAAATGTCGGCCAGGCATTAAAGCGCTGCTGGAAATTTCCAACCGCGATCCGCAAAAGCTTGCCGCCAGCGATCTCGGTTTCGCCCTCGGGCCGCGCCTGAATGCTGCGGGGCGGCTGGATGATATGTCCGTCGGCGTTGCACTGCTGCTGTGCGATAACATCGGCGAAGCGCGGGTGCTGGCCAATGAGCTCGATGCGCTTAACCAGACGCGCAAAGAGATTGAGCAGGGGATGCAGGCCGAAGCGCTGACTCTGTGCCAGCAGCTGGAACGCAGTAGCGACACCCTGCCCGGCGGGCTGGCGATGTACCATCCGCAATGGCATCAGGGGGTAGTCGGCATCCTGGCATCACGGATTAAAGAGCGCTTCCATCGCCCGGTTATCGCTTTTGCGCCTACCGGCGACGGCACGCTCAAAGGTTCTGGCCGCTCCATTCAGGGGCTGCACATGCGCGATGCGTTGGAGCGCCTTGATACGCTTTATCCTGGGTTAATCCTGAAGTTTGGCGGCCACGCGATGGCGGCGGGCTTATCGCTGGAAGAGGCGCGTTTTGAAGAGTTTCAACAGCGCTTCGGCGAGCTGGTGACCGAGTGGCTGGATCCCGCATTATTGCAGGGCGAGGTGGTTTCCGATGGCCCGCTGGCGGCGGCGGAGATGAGCATGGAAGTGGCGCAGATGCTGCGCGATGCCGGGCCATGGGGGCAGATGTTCCCGGAACCGTTGTTTGATGGCCGTTTCCGCCTGCTGCAGCAGCGGCTGGTGGGCGAGCGTCACCTGAAGGTGATGGTCGAACCGGTTGACGGCGGGCCGCTGCTGGACGGTATTGCCTTCAACATCGATACTTCCATTTGGCCGGATAACGGCGTGCGTGAAGTACAGTTAGCCTACAAGCTCGACATCAACGAGTTCCGCGGCAACCGCAGCCTGCAGCTGATCATCGATCACCTCTGGCCAAATTGACAACAGTGTATTAATAAGGGCGCGAATCCGGTAGAATTCCGCTCTTATCACCGCATTTTGACAAATCCATTAAAAGAAACCGACCATGTTTGAAATAAATCCGGTAAAAAACCGCATTCAGGACCTCACGGAGCGCTCCGACGTTCTTAGGGGGTATCTTTGACTACGATGCGAAGAAAGAGCGTCTCGAAGAAGTAAACGCCGAGCTGGAACAGCCGGACGTCTGGAACGAACCTGAGCGCGCACAGGCGCTGGGCAAAGAACGTTCTTCCTTGGAAGCTATCGTCGAAACGCTGGATCAGATGACCCAGGGTCTGGAAGATGTCGCCGGACTGCTGGAGCTGGCGGTAGAAGCCGAAGACGAAGAGACCTTCAACGAAGCGGTTGCCGAGCTGGACGGGCTGGAAGAGAAGCTGGCGCAGCTTGAGTTCCGCCGCATGTTCTCCGGCGAATATGACAGCGCCGACTGCTATCTCGATATTCAGGCCGGTTCCGGCGGCACCGAAGCCCAGGACTGGGCCAGCATGCTGATGCGCATGTACCTGCGTTGGGCGGAAGCGCGCGGCTTTAAGACCGAAATCATCGAAGAATCCGAAGGTGAAGTCGCGGGCATTAAATCCGTGACCATCAAAATCATTGGCGATTACGCCTACGGCTGGCTGCGTACTGAAACTGGCGTTCACCGCCTGGTGCGTAAGAGCCCGTTCGATTCCGGCGGCCGCCGTCATACCTCCTTTAGCTCGGCGTTCGTTTACCCGGAAGTTGATGACGATATCGATATCGAAATTAACCCAGCCGACCTGCGCATTGACGTATACCGCGCGTCCGGCGCCGGTGGTCAGCACGTTAACCGTACGGAATCCGCGGTGCGTATTACCCATATCCCGACCGGGTTAGTGACGCAGTGCCAGAACGACCGTTCGCAGCACAAGAACAAAGACCAGGCCATGAAGCAGATGAAAGCGAAGCTTTATGAGCTGGAAATGCAGAAGAAAAATGCCGAGAAGCAGGTGATGGAAGATAACAAATCCGACATCGGCTGGGGCAGCCAGATCCGCTCTTACGTGCTGGACGACTCGCGTATTAAAGATCTGCGCACCGGGGTGGAAACCCGCAACACTCAGGCGGTGCTCGATGGCAGCCTGGACCAATTTATCGAAGCAAGTTTGAAAGCAGGGTTATGAGGAACCAACATGTCTGAACAACAAGCACAGGGCGCTGACGCGGCAATTGACCTTAATAATGAACTGAAAACCCGTCGTGAGAAGCTGGCTGCGCTGCGTGAGCAGGGCGTCGCATTCCCGAACGATTTCCGTCGTGACCATACCTCTGACCAACTGCACGCTGACTTCGATGCCAAAGAAAACGAAGAGCTGGAAGCGCTGAACGTTGAAGTGGCCGTTGCTGGGCGCATGATGACCCGTCGTATCATGGGTAAAGCGTCTTTCGTTACCCTGCAGGATGTCGGCGGCCGCATTCAGCTGTACGTCGCGCGTGATGATCTGGCGGAAGGCGTCTACAACGATCAGTTCAAAAAATGGGATCTCGGCGACATTATCGCCGCCCGCGGTAAGCTGTTCAAAACCAAAACCGGCGAGCTGTCGATCCACTGCACCGAGCTGCGTCTGCTGACCAAAGCCCTGCGCCCGCTGCCGGATAAATTCCACGGCCTGCAGGATCAGGAAGCGCGTTATCGTCAGCGTTATCTCGATCTGATCTCCAACGACGAATCCCGTAACACCTTCAAAGTACGTTCGCAGATCCTGGCTGGCATCCGTCAGTTCATGGTTGGCCGCGGCTTTATGGAAGTGGAAACCCCGATGATGCAGGTGATCCCAGGCGGCGCTTCCGCGCGTCCGTTCATCACCCATCACAATGCGCTGGATCTGGACATGTACCTGCGTATCGCGCCGGAACTGTACCTCAAGCGTCTGGTGGTTGGCGGCTTCGAACGCGTCTTTGAAATCAACCGTAACTTCCGTAACGAAGGGATCTCCGTTCGCCACAACCCAGAGTTCACCATGATGGAACTCTATATGGCGTATGCGGATTATAAAGATCTGATTGAGCTGACCGAATCCCTGTTCCGCACCCTGGCGCAGGACATCCTCGGTAATACCGCGGTGCCTTATGGCGATCAGACTTTCGATTTCGGCAAGCCGTTTGAAAAACTGACCATGCGTGAAGCTATCAAGAAATACCGTCCGGAAACCGAGATGGCGGATCTGGATAACTTCGATTCCGCGAAAGCGATCGCTGAGTCTATCGGCATCAAAGTTGAGAAGAGCTGGGGTCTGGGCCGTATCGTGACCGAGATCTTCGAAGAAGTGGCGGAAGCGCATCTGATCCAGCCGACCTTCATCACCGAATACCCGGCAGAAGTTTCTCCGCTGGCCCGTCGTAACGACGTGAACCCGGAAATCACCGACCGCTTTGAATTCTTCATCGGCGGCCGCGAAATCGGTAACGGTTTCAGCGAGCTGAACGATGCGGAAGACCAGGCGCAGCGTTTCCAGGATCAGGTTGATGCGAAAGCCGCCGGCGACGACGAAGCGATGTTCTACGACGAAGACTACGTCACCGCGCTGGAACACGGCCTGCCGCCGACCGCCGGTCTGGGCATCGGTATCGACCGTATGGTGATGCTGTTCACTAACAGCCACACCATCCGCGACGTTATTCTGTTCCCGGCGATGCGTCCGCAGAAATAATCGCTTTTCGCGAAAAGCAAAAAACCCGGCTTGCCGGGTTTTTTTATATTTGATGTCAAGGTTCGTCGCTGGCGTAGCCCGGGTCGTTAATGCTTGTCACTCGCGGTTACGCGCGTAAACGCGCGACAAAGTCTATCAACGCCTGACGCGCGTTTTTGTTTTTGGCTTCCAGCACCATCCACGGGCTAAAGGCCCACGGGGTAGCGGCCAGCGCGCTTAACATTTCCGGCAGCTCAACCCACTGATAATCCATCACTTCATCATCATTAGGTTGTAGTTCGCTGACCACGCGTGCGGCAAAAACCGGGCAGACTTCGTTTTCGACGATGCCATTCGGTGCGACGGCGCGGTAGCGGAAGGCCGGGTGGACGGGGGCAATATCAGCGATCTCGACGCCCAGTTCGAAGCGGCAGCGCCGGGTGACGGCCTGCTCGAAGGTTTCGCCCTGTTGCGGATGTCCGCACACTGAGTTAGTCCACACGCCAGGCCAGGCTTTTTTGCTAAGCGAGCGGCGCGTGACCAGGAACTGGCCTTGCTCATTGAACAACCAGCAGGAAAACGCGAGATGCAAAGGGGTATCGAGCGTGTGGGCGGCATACTTCTCCAGCATACCTGTGGGTTTATCTTGCTCATCCAGCAAAATGACGTGTTCCCCGGCCATGACGACTCCTGAAAAAAATAAATGACCCGGCACAAACCCGCCGGGTCATGTACTCAGGCCACTAGGGTAGCCCATAAATGGGAGAAAGGCATTACCAAAACAAGCCCTGGTAGCATGTTGGCGACCGGGAAAAGCTTGATGTTACAGATACGCAATCCGGTCGCTACCATCAGCAATCCACCGGCGCAGGAGAAATCCGCCATCATTGACGGGGTGATCATCGGCAGAATAAACACCGCCAGCATCGCCAGCGCCACCTGAATGACGATCTGCGGGATAGCGATGGTCATCACCGCGTAACCCAGCAGAGTTGCGAATATCCCGGCGGTGAACAGGTCGAGGATCGTTTTAATGTACAGGATCGACGGATCACCGCTCATACCTTCGGTCATAGCGCCGAAAATACCGGTACCGCTGGCGCAAAACAGCACCAGGATAGCGACGAATTTTTCGGTGAACTCCTCATGTCCTAACCCCTGAACAGGCGGCAGAACTTTATTAATCAAGCCGCGCGTTGAACCCGCCGCGCTACCGATGCGTTTTTCCAGATGCAGCAGTTCGCCGAGGAAAGCGCCGAGTACCATTGCCAGCACTACCGCCGGCATATATTTCACCTTCAGTACCAGGGTGATGCCCAGGCCGACGGAACAGAGACCAAAGGTCATCGGTAGCGCGGTTTTGACGCGTTCCGGAAGTTTGCCTCCGGCCATGGCGCCGATCAATCCGCCGATGATCACGGCGGAACCATTTACATATGGACCAATTAACATTGCGAGTTCCTGTTACGCGTAATGCAGCGCGCCTTCACCCCAGCGTGGGATGTTATTGACCTCAAGGTCAAAGAGGTCGAGCGCGCGGTTCACGCTATGGGTAATAATGTCATCTGCGCTTTGCGGGCGTTGATAGAGCGCCGGAACCGGTGGAAAGATGATGCCGCCCATCTCGGTAACCGCCGCCATATTGCGTATATGGCCGAGGTTGAGCGGGGTCTCGCGCGCTAACAACACCAGCCGACGGCGTTCCTTCAGCACCACGTCCGCCGCGCGGGTGAGCAGATTATCGGTGAGACAGTGGGCGATAGCGCCCAATGACCGCATTGAGCAGGGGGCGACTAACATCCCCAGCGTTTTAAACGATCCGCTGGAGATAGATGCGCCCAGATGGTTGATAGGGTGTACCACGTCAGCCAGCGCCATCACTTCGTCTAAGCGGTAGTCCGTTTCCAGCTCGCAGGTCTTTTCCGCGCCTTTGGAGACCACAAGGTGCACTTCTACCGCCTGCGGCTGCAGAAGCTCCAGCGCTTTGACGCCGTACTGGAATCCGGAAGCGCCGCTAATGCCAATGATGATGCGTGGTGTCATGGTATTTGCCCTTATTCGAAATCCGGCAGGAAACGTTTTACATCAACCGCTTTGAACTTAGAGCGCTCAAAGTTGTGCTTCAGATGGAACGGTACGGTGCAGTCGAAAATGGTTTTACACGACATTCCCTGCTGCAGAATGCTGGGGCTGTATTCCGGCACCTGCGATGGGTCGAGCGGATGGCAACGTACGCCAGGGATCACCACGGTATCGACATCGCCTTGGTAACGGGTTTGCATCGCCCATAGCACGTCGTCGCTATCGAAAATATCAACATCTTCATCTACCAGAATAACGTGTTTGAGTTCCGGGAAGGCGGAGAACGCCAGTAGCGCAGCCTGGCGCTGGCGGCCTTCATCGGCTGGGGACGACTTTTTGAATTGCAGCACCGCGAGCAGCTTGCCGCCGCCCGCCGAGTGGGCGAAGACGTTGAGCAATTTGCCCGGCATGGCGCGTTCTACCATATCGAGAATACTGGCTTCGGTCGGGATCCCGGCCATGTTGACATGTTCTTCGCCTGGCCCGACGGTGGTGCGCCAGATGGGGTTGATACGATGGGTAACCGCTTTAACTTTAATGACCGGAATCGCCTCTTTGGCTTCGCCGGTATAGCCAGGGAACTCCGGCATGGCGCGGCCGGTATTGGTGTTTTGATCTTCACGCACGCGTACGTTCGGCAGCAGTTCGCCTTCGATAACGATTTCAGCGTGGGCGATGGCTTTTTCATTAATGGTTTTACACTGCACCATCTCCACCGGATGGCCGCGCAGCGCGCCGGCGATACTTAGCTCATCAAAGCCCAGCGGGGTGGTCGGCGGTTCAAAGCAGGCGGCGATTTCGATAGCCGGGTCCACGCCGATACTAATCGAGATCGGCAGCGGCTGCCCCGCCGCTTCCGCCTTCATGCGGAAGGCATCGATATGGCGGCCCGGCGTCAGCCACATTGAGAGTTCATCGCGGCTCTGTACGCACAGACGATGAATGGTGATATCGGATTCACCGGTTTGCGGATCGGAGGCATAGCACAGGCCCATGGTGATATAAGGGCCAGCGTCTTCTTCGGTGTTGGTTGGCGCAGGCAGCAGTTTGCGCAGATCGAAATCATCATCGCTGGCGAGGTGCACCACTTCCTGGCATACCGCCGCGCCCTGCACCATGGTCGGGGCAATGGCATTTTCAACGGAGTCTTTCAACAGGTGACCCAGTTTCGCCGGTTCGCACTGCAGGAACTGGCTGATGCGCTGGCGTGAACCGTTCAGACCGATGGCTACGCTAATGTCATTGAAGCCCTTAATATTGTTAAATACCATCACCGGGCCGTTCTTACGCGTCGGACGCTGGCAGGTACCGCCGGCGCCCACGTAGCGATAAACGCCGGAGAGCTCGGCGTGGGGATCGACTTCAGTATCGGTTTCAACATACTCGCCAGGTAGCGTTTTTAGTAGCGCCAGGGCAGAGCGTAAATCGTGCACCGATGACGGCGCTTTTTTATCTGAGTGTGCCATGAGTGTTCCTTTGGGAAAGCAATTTTGCTAACCGCACAATATTTTTGTTCGAATAATTAAACAAATACCGTTTACCGGATGGTCAGTAGATCAAAAAGGTTTAATTTAAAAAGCTGTTAAGAAATGATTAATTAAAATGGATAAATTGGCGCGGCTTTTTATTTGATTCCATTAGTGCAATACTGACCTGCAGATAAAGAGGGGTTAGATAATGGATCTGAAGCGCTTACGCTATTTTTGCCGGGTGGTCGAACATGGCTCGGTTAGCCAGGCGGCGAAATCGCTCAACATGGCGCAGCCGCCGCTCAGTAAGCGGATACAGGAGCTTGAAGAAGAGCTGCAGGTGTCGCTTTTTGAACGCCGCGGCAACCGTATTGAACCAACGGAAGCAGGCTATTTTCTTTATCGTAAGGGTTGTGAAATATTACGCCAGGTGGAAGATACCGCCAGGGAAACGGCCGATATTGCGCAAAAGACCCGTGCGGAAGTGCGCGTTGGCTTAACTCATCTTTATCAAAACTATTTTCAGCCTTTATTAATGGAGCTCTATCGGCGAAATCCAGAAACGGCAATAAATATCTCGGTGACCGATTCAAGTCATCTGGAAACGTTATTAAATGAAGGCGCTATCGACCTGGCCTTAATACAGCGACCCTACCGTAGTGAGGGTTTCGATTATGTCTCCTTTGACCCGATAAAATTGGTAGCCGTCATTAATAAAAAATGTTTGCCGCAGCCGCCGTCTAACCCCTTCGATTATAACGCGCTGGCGACGATGCCGCTGGTGCTGCTTCACCGGGCGAAAGATTCCGGCACCTATGAGATGCTGATGGATCTGTTTCGTAAATCCGGCGTCAGCGCGAAAGTGATTATGCATATTACCCAACCAGGAGTAATTCTCGACTGGCTGGAGGGCGGACTGGAAGCGGCGACGTTGTTGCCATCCTCGGAAGTGAATGCTGAAAAACTGCCTCATTGCTATGTGGTTGATGTCTTCCCCTCGCCGCAGATATTTTATCCGGCGCTGGTGAAATTACCGTCGATGTCGTATCTCCCGGCGTTGATGGATATTATCGCCGGAGGCTATCCATTTAACGCGCCGAAGGGAGTAGAGGTCGTAGAATAAGCGTAGAACATTGGGGATCGTCCCTCGGGCTGGTATGATATTCGTCCATGATGCCGAGATGAGAAACCGTTGAGTGCAGGACGCCTGATGAAAACACGCTTTTATATCGCGATAATGCTGCTTGCTAGCCTGACTTTAGCCGGCTGTTCCAGTACTTCCGATTCTGGGTCCACCTATACCGTGAAACGCGGCGATACGCTGTATGCGATCTCCCGTAGTACCGGCACCAGCGTACGCGATCTGGCGCGCCTGAATAACATCTCTCCGCCATATACTATTGAAGTCGGGCAGAAGCTGAAACTTAACGGCGGTTCAAAATCAAAAAGCAGCACCGCCGGGAAAAAATCCTCCAGCACCCGCACAGCCGCCGTGACGCCATCATCGGCGGTGCCGCAGTCCTCATGGCCGCCTGTGGGGCAGCGCTGCTGGCGCTGGCCGACCAGCGGTAGAGTGGTGATGCCGTACTCCACCCGCGATGGCGGCAATAAAGGTATCGATATTGCCGGTACCCGCGGCCAGCCGGTTTACGCCGCCGGCGCCGGTAAGGTGGTCTACGTCGGCAACCAGCTGCGCGGTTACGGCAACCTGATCATGATTAAGCATAACGAGGATTACATCACCGCGTATGCGCATAACGATAAGATGATGGTTAATAACGGCCAGAGCGTGAAGATTGGCCAGCAGATTGCAACCATGGGTAGTACGGACGCTGATTCCGTACGGCTGCATTTCCAGATTCGCTATCGCGCCACGGCCATCGACCCGCTGCGTTATCTGCCGCCGCAAGGCAGTAAGCCTAAGTGCTAAAAGGTTATTTTATCAGCAGTTAGCCCAATCCGGGCTTGCCACAGGGTGCGTAAGGTCTATAATGCTTTTCGCACCTCTTCGCGGGCGTAGTTCAATGGTAGAACGAGAGCTTCCCAAGCTCTATACGAGGGTTCGATTCCCTTCGCCCGCTCCAGAATTTCTCTTGTAGTCACACATGTTTTGTAACTTGCTGTTTTTGAAACAGGTTACTGACCCCGTATATATAAGCAATCTCTCGTAGTACCACTCAAAAATACACTGTTAGTTTTCACGTGAAGTTAACGGTTAGATGAAAGTTAAACTTAACGTTGGCGCAGTTCCAGAGTCATACCGCGATAGTACAACGTGAACAAAAACCTAACTGGGCATTGTCATTTCATCGACAGATTGGTCACACGCATTTAAGCCCAATGTAAAGGCTGCACAGCCTCATAAACAGGTGGATAGATAGCTACAGATTCGATTCTGCCAGCGCTTCACTCATGCTCCGAAAGGTAAACGAGCACCCTGATAAGGTGTGATCTATCAGACAATCTAATGAAGTTGTTACGCTCCGCTTGTTGCTGTATCACCAACGGGGCTTTATGGCTTCTATTGCCCAAAATCTGTTAGTTGCGCATTTTATGCCCCCCTGGATACCCTGATATAAAACATACAAGGAGGACTGTTTATGAGCGCCCAGGCAGAGGAAGGAACATTACGCCGGATGACGTTAGGCGAGATAGCAATGGCTCGTAGGGTATTCGGTGATTCGATAGTTTATAGCCGTGTCTGGATTCATTGCGACAGCTATTTACCGTTCGGCCTCCAGAAACAGAACTACGCGATGACTTCCAACGGGGGTTGTGGTACAGAAAACAGATGTACAGGGAAGACTTTTCCGCAAACTCGGTTTTCGTTGAAGATAAATATGTTTTCATCCATGAACTGGGGCATGTCTGGCAACACCAGCACGGGCAATGGGTGAGAATGCGGGGTGCGTTTAGCTGGGCTGCTGAATATACCTACAGGCTGGATAAAGAAAAGCTCACCGATTACTCTCTTGAGCAGCAAGCCTCTATTTTAGCTGATTACTGGTTACTACTGGTTTATGGGATCAGTAAGTGGTCCTACTATCAGAGAGCAGGGCGCATGGGGATGTACAGGGGCGTAGATATGTTGCAGGATGTCCCTTCGCTTTACCAGAAAATCGTAACAGGGAAGGGGCGTTAAACATGAAGAACAAAATGTTGCTGGGTGTTGTATTTCTCTTAACGGGATGCCCTGGGCCTGGCGATCGAATGGTAGATCGTGAATCTACAACGGCATTAATCAAAGATAATCAAGTTTGTGTGGTGTCACCACTGGAGCCACAGGAACGGATCACTGCTATTCAAATCAATAGCGATAATAGCGGCTCTCTTCACAAGATTTTCGATGACAAGCCTGTTTATGTACCGAAGGGTGAGTGTCTTCCTGTGTTCGGATTTAAGTTTACGCCTGGAGAGCGGTATAACTTCGCGTATGACGTCCAATCTGATAAATCAGAGTCACATCTAGTCACTGCTGAATTTTCTTATCCCAACGAATAAGGGGGCATTCTGCCCCAGAATAACCCCACGCTGCGCCACTACACGCTCCTTCGGGTACATGGACATCTGATAAATTTCACTGTCTGCTATATCCTGATGAAGTCGCCTGACGGCTTCACATGTTGTCTTACTGTAAGTATCTCGCATAATCGTGCCATTCATATTTAGAGATACATCAGGTCATCCTTAACCCGACGCATATCCAGAAGGTGATTAATCTGCGAAGTGATTCATCACGCAGGCGAAGCGGGGTGAAAAGTTATCGCCAATAAGAACCGTTTCCTCATTCAGGCGCTTTAACATATACAGCTTGTCGGCATGTTCGTAAGCGTCGAAGAAGAGGTAATCGACAGCGTCCGTTGCATTATCATCGGGGGATTTTTCGCGTCCCTCGGGGGTGAGCATGAAAACGCCGGCAGTATGTCCAAGCGGACGAGCATACCGAAAGAACAATTTTCGGTTTACAGCAAACTCGCCGTCATCGCTTTTGAGCTTTCCTTGCACTGATAATGAAAGATGCCCGGAGTTGTAGCTGGTAATCAACATGATTCCGTGGAGTTCCTTTTTGGTATTCTGGATGTCGATTATCGACGTGAATTCCGAGGAGCAGGAAAAACTGATTTCTTGTTTTTTAGCATTCCCAGTGATAATCAAATAGGCGATAGCTGCCAGCCCAATAATGACGATTACGACTGACCAGAGTAAAAAAGAGTGATCGCTTTCCTGCTTCATATCATTCCTCATGATGGCGATACTGGCTGATGCAATGGTAATAGCCGAGGTTGAGGCCGCATTCTGCGGCAAACGACCACTCAACCAGGTTATGGTTGCTCGCCCAGGTATTAAGATACAGGTCTTTAGGGTGCGAGCAGTTGGGGCTAATCCCCACGGACTTGAAAATATCCAGCGCTTTCTTTTCGGTTATCGTGTCTGTGAGTGCATTTCCTAATATATGTACACGGCATTGCTCGTAGTCGATGGTTCGCAAGATAGCTGCGTCCGTCATGGCTATATGATTGGGTATCCATGTTAACCACGCTGTTGCCAGTACGGCGATGCTGGTAATTAACGCTGTGATAGCGACAGGCCACCGGTTTGGTTTCTTTCTCCTCGGCGTCGATGCAACATAGGCAACTCTGGCGGCCGTTTGCGCTTCTTCCTGTAGCTGAATATTGATATTGACGTCGCCCATCCGAAATCCAATACGAGGAATGGTAACGATGAGTTCTGCAGGATGACCTGTCGACGTAATGGCTTTGCGCAAAAATGAAATGTGCTGGTTAAGATTCGCATCCGTCGCTCTGGCGCCATTATGCTGGAAAACATTCAGCAGAATTTCATCGCGCGAGGATATCTCTTTACCATTTTGCAACAAATAGAGCAGTAATTGTGTAGCCACGTTATTCAATGTGGCTATTTCACCAGATGCCACGTCTTTTAGGGTATTTTTAAGTGGTCTGAAAACTAAACCATCACCAATAATTACGGATTTAATTTTGTTTATTGGTATATGAGAAATCACTGATGTCTCCTTTAAAGCAGGATATCTCGCATTCGAGTGGGGGAAGCAACAGCATAACATAATTCATTTATAAAAAGAGGTTGTGCCATAGATCGCTTTATTATCATTTACATAACAATATTTTAATATTCTTTATGTAATCATTCATTCTCCTTCCTTTCTTTCACTATCTTATTGTCAGCACTCACTTTTGGTATCCATTTCAATTTTTAAAAATATTTTATAAATATATTTTGCCAGTTATCTGTTCTAAATTAAAAAATAGTTGATAGTTAAAAACTCTATAAAAACTATAAATAATAGACATTAACACTGTTGGTTGCGTGTTTTTTGGCTGGTTTTTAGGTAAATGATCGATCTGCAGGCTGGAGAGCAACACGATTTCCTGAGTTTGATTGATTCCGTATTTTGGCATTGTGTCAATTTTTCGTCGACTTAATATAAGCCCCGAAACAGCGTAAACGACTGTGGACGGTATTTCTGATGGAATACCAATGAAGTTCAAAATACGGTGCGGTTCGAGATGGATTGTTTGCAAGGATATGCGCTGCCGCCACCGCGAGATCGGGTTTTCCCGGACAGGAATTGTCTGCGGAAATAGATCGTCGGAATAACCCAAAAACAGATATAAGGTTAAGTAGTAATATGAAAATGAAAAACGTGGCTGTGGCCTGTGCGCTGATGGCGGGAATGACTTTTACTGCCTCTTCTGCTTTCGCTGCAAAAAATGTTGAACCGACTAACGGTAAAATCCACTTCACCGGCTCTCTCGTTAATTCCGCATGTGGTCTGGCGCCAGAATCCAGCCCGGTGCAGGTGAATTTTGGCGAGATCCCAACTTCTCAGTTAAAAGACAACCAACGTGCTGGCGTTAAACATGCCAAAATTGTTCTGCAGGGTTGCGATACGACTGTCGCAAAAACCGCTACCGTAACTTATACCCCGGCAACTATTGATGCAGACAACAACGCGCTAGCCGCCTTCACCTCTGGTACCGCCAAGGGCGCAGGCATCGGTATGGTTGACAGCGGCAACCAGGATGTTGAGTGGGGTAAAGCTGCCTCTCAGGTCAACATTACCGATGGCGAAACCGACATTGATTTCGTCGCTTACCTGCAGGCAAACAACGCATCTGCAGCGGTAACTCCGGGTGATTTCGAATCTACCGTTAATTTCCAGATCGATTATCAGTAACGATCTGCAGCGGGCGCATTATCGCGCCTGCTTAACCCTTCCTGCGAATAACTGAAAGGAAATGCGGTTATGCCTGGATGGCGTATTTTACTGCTTTTTATCTTCATATCGCCTGCATGGGTTTCGGCTGACACTCTCCGTCTTGTCAGTACGCCCGGAAAAATGCGTATGCGGGGAAATATTATTGAGGCTGCTTGTTATGTCGATCCGCGCGACCGGTCGCTACTGGTTGAATTCGATGATCTCTCAGCCAGAGATATTTCCGGTAAACCTGAAAAAGTATCTGCGCATAATTTCAGCATTCATTTGCTGGGATGCTCACTAGGGGATTCTCAACACCCCGGTAATGTGTTTCAACGCGCCAATATTACTTTTTCCGGTGCCCCCGATAGGGACAATCCAGATTATCTAAGCGTGCAATCGGAAACTGAAAATTTAGCGATAGAAATATACGACAGCAAAGGACAGCAAATTCATCTGGGCGAACCATCACCGGACTATGTACTTAACCCAGGAAAAAATACGCTTAAATTTACGGCTTATTTGATCTCCCGCGACGGAAGAATGACATCTGGCGAATTTACTGCGGTCACGCATTTTGTTGTGAATTATCTCTGAGCTGCACTGCAATTCGGGTATCTGAAGGTTGCGAACGAAAATGATCACGCTGAAAACAGATAAAAAACGTCTGGCGCTATTTATTGCTCTGGTCTGCGCCGCTTCATGCGCTGAAGCGGATGAGGCTATTGAATTTAATACCGACGTACTGGATGCCAGCGACAGGCATAATGTCGATTTACAGCGTTTTTCCGAAGGCAACTTTGTGGCTCCCGGAGAATATCTGCTGGATGTTCGAATTAACAGCCAGGAGATTCCTCAGCAGACAATCCGTTATATCGCCGATCCGGCCAATTCACATAAATCTATAGCGTGTCTGACGCCGCAACAACTTGAGTTACTGGCGCTCAAAGAAGAGGCGCTGACCCATATTCATCCCATTAACGCAACCTGCTATGACATTTCCCACCTGCCGGGTGTGGCGCTGAATAATAGCGCAGGCGTACTGGACATTACCGTGCCTCAGGCATGGATGAAATATAGCGACCCAGACTGGACGCCGCCTGAGCGCTGGGATAACGGCGTCGCCGGGCTGATTTTTGACTACAGCATCTCAGGACAGGCCACGCATTACGAACAGGGTGGCGATCATTATCGCTCTCTGTCCGGCTATGGGCAGACTGGTTTTAACCTCGGCGCATGGCGTTTTCGTGGCCAGTATCAGGCCAATTACGCTTCAGATGATAATCATGGGCGTATCGACTGGGATCAGATCTATGCTTATCGCCCGTTACCGATGCAGGCTGCAAAACTGACGGTCGGCGAAATCTATTTGAATTCTCAGGTTTTTGATTCGGTGCGCTTCACCGGGGTCAACCTCGCCAGCGATGAGCGTATGCTGCCGCCAAATTTGCAGGGCTACGCGCCTGAAGTGCACGGCATCGCCCGCAGTAATGCGAAGGTCACCGTCAGTCAGCAGGGGCGTGTTATCTATCAAACCACCGTTCCTGCTGGGCCGTTTAATATTCAGGATCTGCACGGTTCGGTACGCGGTACGTTGGATGTGCGCGTCGAAGAGCAGGATGGCAGCGTACAAACTTTCCAGGTCAATACGGCTGATATCCCTTATCTGACGCGTCCGGGTTATGTTCGCTACAACGCCGCGGTTGGTAAGCCGTCGCGTTATAACCACGACGTTCAGGGCCCTGCGTTTTATAGCGGCGATTTTTCCTGGGGGGTGAGCAATGCATGGTCACTGTACGGCGGCGCGTTGCTCACCGGCGAGCGCTACAACGCCTGGTCGATGGGGATAGGACGGGATTTAAGCTGGCTGGGAGCGCTGTCGGCCGATGCGACGCAATCCGTGAGTCGGGTGAAGCATCAGGCTGAACAAAAAGGCATGTCCTTTAAGCTCAGCTATGCCAAAACCTTTGATGAGTACAACAGCGCGATTACCTTTGCCGGATACCGCTTTTCACAGCGTAATTTCCGTACCTTCTCGCAGTTTCTCGACGAGCAGTATGAAAGTAACAACAGCGCCGGCAACGAAAAAGAGATGTACACCGTTACCGGCAACAAAACCTTTTTTGCTGACGATCCGCATTTAGCGACCACGCTCTACCTCACCTATACCCACCAGAACTATTGGGATCGCGGTTCCCAGGATCGTTACGGGTTATCGATGGGACACAGTTTTTCCTTCGCGGGTATCCAGGGGATCAGCGCCAACCTCGCGGCTTATCGCTCTGAGTATCAGGGCAAGCGGGACGACAGTCTCTCGCTTTCAATTTCAGTGCCATGGGGTGATGGTCGCTCTATGGATTATGAATTACAGAACAGCGGTAACCAAACCAGTCAAATGGTTTCGTATTCCGATAACCGCGATCGTAACAATCCGTGGCGTTTGCGCGCAGGGGTTTCCGGTGAAGGGCATACGGCATTTGATGGCTATTACCAGCATCGCAGCATGATGGCGGAACTGGAATCTAACGTCAGCTGGCAGCAATCACGCTATTTCTCCGTTGGCGGCACGGTACGCGGCGGCTTTACGGCGACGCGTCACGGCGCGGCGCTACATAACAGTCAGGCGTCAATGAATACCGCCAGAGTGATGGTTGATACCGATGGCGTTGCCAATGTGCCGCTTAACGGTGAACAGGCGCATTCAAATCGTTTCGGTATTGCTGTTGTACCGGACGTCGTCAGTTATCACAGCTTTGATACCCGTATCGATGTGGACGCCATGGACGAGGACATTTCCGCGACCAAAGCGATCGTGACTAACACCCTGACGGAAGGCGCTATTGGCTACCAGCGCTTTGCCGTCGCGCAGGGGCAAAAAATGATGGCGCTGCTGCGCCTGAAGGATGGCTCGGTGCCGCCGTTTGGCGCCGAAGTGTTTAACGCCAACGGCGTCAGCGTCGCCATGGTGATGGAAAACGGCATGGCCTGGATTGCGGGGGTGAATCCGTCCGAGCGTCTTTCCGTTGCCTGGGCTGGCCGTGCGCAGTGTCACTTACAGGTGCCACAACAAATCAACCCGGAAGGTAACGTGCTGTTGCCTTGTGAATAATTTCAATAACCTGAATGAATTTTGTCATGAATAATCAATCTCTTAAATTCGCGCGCCGTTGGCTTAAACCCGTCGCCTGTGGCCTGTTTTTTATTGCCCAGATCAATGCTTCGTGGGCGGGTATTGCGCTCGACCGTACACGCATGATTATCACCGGTGATGCTCGCTCGGTAAGTGCGAACTTAACCAACACCAGCCCGAGCATTCCATTTCTGGCTCAGTCGTGGGTAGAGGACGCCCACGGAACAAAAATTACCTCGCCATTAATGGTCTTACCGCCGCTGCAACGGATTAACGGTGGGCAGAAGGGAATCGCCCGCGTGACGAAAACCAGCGGAGTTAACGCGTTGCCACAGGATCGCGAGAGTCTGTTCTACCTGAACGTGCGTGAAATTCCGCCAAAACCGGATAAGCCGAACGTGCTGCAGCTGGCGATGCAGTCGCGGATCAAATTGTTCTATCGGCCGACAGCTATCGTGCCGGAAACGCCGGGGGCGGTGTGGCAAAACCAACTGATCTTTCACAAGCAGGGTCAGCGCTGGACCGTGGATAACCCAACGCCATACTTCGTCACCTTAATCGGCTTGAGCCGCAAACCTGAAGCCCAGGGCGGCGGCAGACTGACTGATTTCCCGGGGATTATGATCCCGCCAAAATCCTCTCTCGATTTCAAGGTTTCGGACGCCAGCGTCAGCCAGTTCAGCATGATGTACGTGAACGATTTTGGCGGTCACCCTGAATTGAAATTCAGCTGCACAGGCAATGTGTGTAAAGCATTGCCGATGGAGCAACAGCCCCGGTAAAGGACTCGTAAATGAAAAAGATGCTTTGCGCTCTGCTGATGGCAGGCATGGCCTGCTCGGTTCAGGCCACAAGCGGCCGCCATGATATGAGCAACGTTTCCGGCGAGTATGGCAACGTCCGCTTTCACGGTCGGGTATTCGTTTCGCCGTGCGTGCTGGATATGGCTTCACGCGATCAGACCATCGATCTCGGTGATATTTCCGCCAGCCGCTTTCGCCAGAGCGGCGATCGCAGCGATCCGGTATTGGTGACGCTGCACCTGAATGGCTGCTTAAAAGGCTCCGGGCACACGTTAAAGGACTTCCCTGGGCAGACCAGCGAGCTCCCTGAGCTGTCGCACAGTACGGTGGAGCGTGGCGTTTCGATGACACTGATGGCCGAAAGTGCGCCGGAAAACAGCGATCTTGGGCGGATTCGCGGCGATGTGCGCGGCGCGGGCATTCGGCTACTGACCGAACGCAACCAGTTGATCCACCTGAATCAACCGCAACGCATGTGGATCCTCAAGCCGGGCGATAACGCGATTCACTTTCTTGCCGCGCTGGAATCTTTTGGGCAGGAGGTGACCGCTGGCGAATTTAACGGTCTGGTCAGACTTAAGCTGGAGTATCTATGAGCGTATTGCACAAAGCGCTGCTGTGGGTCGTCCTGGCTGGCTGTCCGCTGGCCGGGCAGGCATTTACTCTCGGTGAGGGAGAACCTCAGGGCGGATCGCCGCATCAGTACGATATTGAACTGAACTCACTGGATGTCAGCAAAAACCACGAGGGCGGCAGAACGGATCCGTTCACCTGGAATTTGGGGAGTTGGTATGTCGTGGACTTTCATTGTGAGCAGGCCGACATCTCGCGACAGCCGATTTACTACACCACCACGACCACCATGCCGCCTTCTAATCAGGGAGCGAACCGTTTTCGTCTGAATGAGTACCTGGATGTGGAAGTCCAGGTATGGGTCGCCGGGCGGTATAACAACTATGTTCAGGCGCCGTTCACCAACTTTTCGAATCGCTACAACGACCACAGCTGCAAAAAGCGCAGGGGCTACGAGCGAGCCACTAACATTGAAAGTGGCTCTAAAGGAAAAGTGACGTTTATTGTCACTAAACCCATTATTAACGGCATCAATATCACTTCTCAGTCGCTGGTGGAGGTTGCTGGACGTCTGGGCAGCGCTGGCCCTACGCCGACAACGCCAATTTCCCGTGTGGTCATTAAATCCGGGCTCATTACGGTGCCGGACAAATGCATCTTTAATCGGGGAGACAAAATCAGCATCGAATTTGGCGATTTGCCAGGCTCCGCCGCCCGGCTCAACGGTACCAACTACAGCAAGTCGATCCCGATACACGTGGTCTGTGAAGGTGGCAGCTTCGATCAGGGCGCGCTGAACATCAATTTAGGTGTACAAACCACCACGGCGTCAGGTACGGCTGGGTTTAACGATCATCTTCTCGGCACGTTGAGTGGCGGACAGAAACGCGACGATCTCGGCATTATGATTAAAGACGCGAGCGGTGGCACCGTCGTGCCCAATCAGTTCTACAACGTGAAGGGTTTTTACCAGAATCAGGGCGACTGGAATCTTACCGCCGCGCCGGTGGCCAAACCGGGCGTGGGAAGCGTCAAAGAAGGTGAGTTTGAAGCCTCTGCCACCGTTGTCGCGCAGTTTCAGTAGGGGGATGCCATGAGATTTACGCTGTTAATCGCCACCAGCGCGCTACTGCTTGGCGGCTTGGCGCAGGCCGACACTAAGCTGGTCGGCGGCGATATGTATTTTCACGGCACCATTCGAGCGCTGGCCTGCAGCCTTGCGCCAGGAGGCGACAAAATCGAGGTCGATTTCGGGCAAATCGCGACCCAGGATCTCTATCTCTCGGGGCGCAGTAAGCCGAAAAAATTCAGCATTGAGTTACGCGACTGCAACCCGGAGGTTTTTCGCGGGATCTCGGTCACTTTCAGCGGAAGTGAAGATGCGGAGCTGGCGGATCATCTGGCGCTGGATAGCAGTGAACAAGGCGCCTCCGGAATCGGCATCGGAATGAGCGAAGAGGATGGTACGGCAATCCGCCTTGATGAAAGCACGTCAGTCAAAGAGATTACTGAAGGCTCGATGACGCTGAACTTTTTGGCATGGGTCGCGGCGGAACCGTCGGCGTTAAAAAATCAGACTCTCGAATACGGCCCCTTCAGCGCCAGCGGGACCTGGACGCTGAGCTACCAGTAGCATGATGAACGCATTGCATCGTATTGCGCCGCTGCCGGCGCAGAAAGTATTGCTGGTTGTCAGTCTGTTTTTCTGGGGTGGGGCAATGCATCTCTACTGGCCGAATAACGGCGGTAGCGGTTTGTCGTTGCCGCTAAATATAACGGCATGGATTTATGCCGTTGTGCTGGCAGCTAGCGCATTGATGCTGGTACCTCGTCAACGCTGGCGGATAACTATACCCGCCGCGGGGTTTACGATGGGGGCGCTCATTCTGACGTTGCTTTGTCTGTTGACGCCTGAGGTTTGGCGGTCCGAGGCGCTGCTGGTCGCGGGGGCGTTGCTGGGAGGCGTGCTTGTCTATTTGGCGACGTTGCAAATTCCGCTTACGACAAACACGCTGACAGTACTGCTGGCTCTGCTCTGGGGCGCGTGTGTCCTCGAATGTCTGGCGTTTACCTATCAATACTGGCATTGGCCGGGGGTGAATTACTGGGAGTTTGCCTGGCGGCGCGGTACACGCCCCTACGGTATTTTTCAGCAGGTTAATCTGATGGCCAGCTTCACGGCGTGTGGCGTGCTGCTGTCAGCATTGCTTTTTTTACGGCTACGTGGCGGATATCGAATTATCATCGCGATTGCTCTGGTGATAATGGGATTTGTACTGCATGAGTCTCAGTCGCAAACCGGTTACCTGTCTGTGGCGGTAGGCGAGGTCTTGCTGCTGGCGGTTTTTCCTGCGCAGCGCCGTACGCTGCTGTTACTCCTGCTGCCGCTGGCGATAGGCATGATTGCGGGCGCGCTTGCTCGCCATTTCTTGTCGGTGGTGACGATTAATCACCTGACGACCTCCCAGGTGCGCTGGACAGTGTTGAAAGCATCGCTGGCATTATTTGCCGAACGTCCGTGGACCGGATGGGGCGTGGGCAGTTTCGCCGCCGTGTTTCTTGAACGCGCGGGGCCGTTGGGGCTGAGCAGCATCTCGCATCCGCATAACGAACTGGCGCTGTGGCTGGTGGAGGGCGGTCTGATTGGACTGCTGGGGGCGCTTTGTTTTATGGCGAGTGGTTTATGGCTCTGGCTGTACGGCAATCGCTGGCATCGCGCCTGCCTGGTGGCGGCGCTACCCGTGGTTATCCATATGTTGACGGAATACCCCGTCAGGCAGTCAACGCCACATTGGCTACTGCTGATTTTGTTGCTTCGTTGCGCAGACTGCCGGCGAAAAGGGGCCCGGCTGCCGCTCACCCTGGCGTCGCTGTTGCGCGCTGTGGCATTGATCGCGGTTGCTGTCATCACTCCATTGTTGTTTCTCACGCTGCATACGCAACAGCAACTGACGCTGGCGGAGCGACAATCAACACAGTGGCGTCTGGCCGAATCTCTCCCTGTGGGAGGCTGGCTGCTTGCCACTCGCTACCGGTTTGATGTCCAGATGGGGTATCTACAACGATATCAACATACCCGTGATGAGCGTTGGCTGGCAGCCGTTCGCCGCTGGGCGCCAGACTATGTGCGTGTTCAACCGGACCCGAATGTCTCCTTCACGCAGATCTTGCTGGCGTTACAGCAGCGAGACCTGGCCGAGGCGCATCGTCTGGCGACACGCTTTTGTCTGGTATACCCGAATGATAGGCGTATTCCATGGCTGCAGGATGCGCGACGTCCTTTTAATCAAATAATGGAGTGAGATAAACATATCCTCTTATCGGCCTGCGTTCATCACTGAGACAGAACGACCTGCGCGAGCCGATCGGTGATGTTATCAAGCGTGCAAATCTTAATACGATGGTCCCGTGAATCAGAGAGGATAACCGTTTCTCCGTCGCCTTCGATTTCAAGAATAAATCTCGCCCCCAGGCGTCTGGAATTTTTATAGCGGGTGCTGATTCGTTGGGGAGAGCAGTCGTTGATGATGCTTAAATAGGGAAATTGCTGACGCAGGCTACGCCCGAGCAGCACTGCCTTAGCAGCCACGCGAGGCTGGCCTGCAATAATCACAATGTCGGTCGGCGGATGCGCTCTGGCGGGTTGGGGACGATAACCGAGCAGAGTGACAATCGGCTCCATCATGAATGCAAAACCGCAGGCGGAAACCGGTTTTTCAGCAATACGGCTGGCGCAGGCATCGTATCGGCCGCCACGGCTGATGATTAACTCGCGCTCCATGGCAATGCTGCGCCATTCAAAGACCAACTGACAATAGTCATTGGCGGGAAACAGCGCAGGATCGTATTGCCAGGCAATACCGGCTTGGGTCAGGGCGTGCTGAAGTCGCTGGAATCGATGACGGGAGTCAACGGTAATAAAATCCGCCAGGCAGGGCGCCGCAGGAGCAAGACGCTGAAGAAGGATATCCTCATGATGGATCAACCACTCCGGATGTTTCTCCAGCCAGTGCTGCTGCTCCGGGTTCAGCAAACGCGAGATGGGCTGATAGTAATCGCGCAACGCCCGGCGGAAAGCCGCCAGCGAGGCCTCGTCACCCAGCATATTAATATGCAGTTCCGCCATTTCACCGAGGCCAATACGCCTGAAGAAAACCGCCTGCATAACCAGATGCTCAAGTTCGATATCAACCCCCGGCATGCCGAAGGCTTCGACGCCAATTTGATGATTTTGCCGGATATCTCCATCCAGGGAGCGTTGACGGAACATGGCGCCCGAATACCAAATCCGGCTCATTACTGCGGTATGAGGGTTATCGGCCATCAGGCGCAGACATCCGGTTGTCCCATCGCCACGTAATTTTCCCTTGTCGGCCATCACCGGGCCGCCTGGGGCGAATAGCGATGTATGTTCAAGTAAGGGTAACCTGATTTGTTGATAGCCATGCTGGCGCAGAAACTGTTCAGCCTGAAGTTCCAGCCAGGTCCACTGTTCTGATGGAGAGGATTCATATTTACGCGGGCGGCCGCAATGTCGTGCCCGCAGCGGCCTTTCCATCTGGGCTTCAAGTTGCTGGCTCAATGCTGGCGAGGCGAGCAGGCAATTTTGCGCCAACGCATGGCGAATCCTGGTCACCAGCGCCCGATTTACCGGTTGCCGGCAGAATTCCTGGAAGTGGGCCTGTCGCTGTTGCTCATTCTCACCGAGCTTGAGCCAGACAGGATGGGGGACTATCAAACCTGAAGGCAGATTACCGTGACTATGGCACCCCGGGCTCCCGTCCTCGTCACATTCAATAAAGCGCTTCACGGCCAGGAAATAGGTTTCAGGTTCCAGGGGGCTGCATAAGTAGCGGCTGTCCCACAATGCGCCATGACGTTGGTAACGACGATTGTAATAAGGCACATAGCTGCGTCCGATATGCTGAATAAAACGGCTCAGCGCCTGTTTATCCGGAGCGCTGACCAGCAGCAGGATACGTGGGACGGCAAGTGACCAACTATGAATAGACACGGCGTAACGTTGCGCCGCGTCTTGCATACACCGTTCGAAGGCAGAGTAATCCTCCTCGTGGCGGAATAACTCCTCGCCATTATGCCCGCGAAGCTGCGCCAGATGCGGCATCCCCGGAATAAATAATCTGTTTTTTCTCGGCATGTCCACGGTTCTCTGCTTAAGGATCTCGCTGTGTGTCAGGGTGAAATGCTGAAGGCGGGATTAGCGCCGGGACGAGTACCGTCCTGCCGCACGGTACCCAATCTGGACGTGTTTACTGGCAGTGCTGTTGCAGCCAGTCAATGAGCGCTTTCTCTTCGAGCGTCATTTGACGGGAGCTGGCGAGGTCCCACAGCCGTATCTCATTGTCGGTATTCAGCGTGATTATCGCGCGACACTGACTTTGCAGGGCGGTCTGATGCTGGCGTTTAAGTTTGTTGCCGCTGCAATCCACCATCACGCTTAACTTTTCAATACGTTGGCGCAGTAGCTCCGCCAGCATCTGGGCCCGCAGGCCATCATCCTGACATTCACTGGTAATGACCACGTCAGGGTGAAAATGCCACAACGGATTATCTTTCTGGCTGACGGTCTGAATGAGTAACAGCAGGCGTTCGATACCGATGGCAAAACCGCAGGCTGGCAACGCCTTCGGATTGAATAACTCCGCCAGGCCGTCGTAACGGCCACCACCACAGACAGTACCCTGTGAGCCCAGTTCATCAGTCACCCACTCAAACACGGTGCGGGTGTAGTAATCCAGCCCGCGCACCAGACGCGGATTGATGGTATAGGGGATGTCGGCCTTATCGAGCAGTTCGCAGAGCAGCGAAAAATGGTGACGGGAGTCTTCGGACAGGTAATCCAGCAATCGCGGCGCCTGTTCCAGCATAGGTTGCATGGTCGGATTTTTGCTGTCGAGGATGCGTAATGGGTTGGTTTCCAGCCGTTTGAGGCTATCTTCATCCAGTTGCTCACGATGAGCATTAAACCAGTCAACAAGGGCGGCTTTATGGGCCCGCCGTTCATCCGGCGTGCCCAGAGAATTAATTTCCAGCCTGACATGCGGGGTCAGGCCCAGCTCCTGGAACAAATCACGGACCATAAAAATCATTTCAGCATCGACGTCCGGCCCGGCCATGCCGAAGGCTTCAGCACCGAACTGCGTGAACTGACGCAGCCGTCCCTTCTGCGGGCGTTCATAGCGAAACATCGGGCCCTGATACCACAGGCGCTGGGTTTTGTTGTAACACAGATTATTTTCCAGTACCGCACGCATACAGCCGCTGGTCCCCTCGGGTCGCAGCGTAATCTGTTCGCCGCTTTTATCCGTAAAGTTGTACATTTCTTTGGCAACGATATCTGTGGCTTCGCCAACAGCACGTTCGAATAAGGCGACCGGTTCCAGCAGGGGTAAGCGGATCTCCTGGTAACCATAACGGTAGGTCAGACGACGGAATTTATTTTCAAGCCACTGCCAGATTGGCGTTTCGGCGGGCAGTACGTCGCGCATACCACGTATGGCTTTTAACTTTGCACTCATCGTTTATGACTCCTGATGCGAAATTCCCATATACTGTGCAGGTCTGGCGGGTTCCGGTTGGCGCTGCAACCCACCAGATTGTCCAGCGGGCAGCGGCAGTTTGCCGCTGCTCACTCTTATGCCGCCCGTTGCGCCAGGTCGGCAATCACGTCATCGATCAGCGCATCAATCCGGGAACTGTCCAGGTGGTGAGCGGTGGTGATCAGATGGGCCACGTTGCCGGACGTTGCCAGGCAGTGTTTCTTCCATACCCATTCAGAAGGCTTCGGAAAGACTACCGTGATGGAGTTTTTGTGGCACAGCGCGTCAATACCTGCTGCTTTAAAGCGATCCACGGCGTATTTCGCCATGTTGAGGCTGTGACCAATGCGGCGATGCCATTCGGCATCGGTATGGCTGCGAACGGCGGCCCACATCATCAAAGGGGTATGACCGTTGCGTGACCCTGAAATCGTTTTATCGTGGGCGGAGATGTAGTCGATCTCTACGCTGATACGGTCGACGTTGGCTTTCTTGGCTACCACAATGCCGCATGGAATCGGAGAGCCGATCATTTTGTGTCCGGAAACGCCAATCGAATCGATACCATCCGCGAAGGTAAACGGTTGTGGATCCTCCACGAAAGGCAAGATCATGCCGCTTAGCGCGGCATCCGCGTGCAGATAGTAATCTTCACGTGGGATCCCCAGCGCAGCGATACGTTTCTGTATCTCAGCGATATTATCAACAGCGCCGCGTACCGTTGTGCCAATATTGGCGAAAATGATGGGATGGCGTTCGCCTGAGGTCCTGATTTTATTGATCAAATCGTCATAATCCATTTCTCCGTCTGGCTGAGACTCCACCAGTTGCGATTTGATACGCAGCAGTTTGACGATTTTGGCGACGGAATAGTGGGTATCTTTTGAATAGTAGAGCGTGCCTTCCGGGAACAGTTCTCTTCCCAGATAGCAACCAAACATATTACTTTCTGTGCCGCCGTTGGTGACATAGCCCCAGCTTTCCGCAAAGGGGATTTTGAATATGCCGGAGAAATACTCCATGACTTCTTTTTCAAAGTCGAAAGAGTTGAGTAAATAGTTACAGTACTCCCCCCAGTCACCACAGTTATTAATTGAGAAACGCAGAAAACGCTCCAGCATGGTGTAATCAAAATCAGCAGATTCAGGGTAGCCAATGTTAAAGTAGCGATTTTTTACACAGTATGACCAAAATGCATCGAGTTTATTTTGATCGGCAATAGATAAAGACATATGAATCTCCATATTTATGTTGGTGAATAAAATATTATTTTTGAAGGTAAAGAATATCCTGGCCTTTTTTATTACGTCCGGCCGCGACAAAAGAAAACAGAGGAATGGTTACCATCATCATAATTGTGCCCCAGAAAATGGAATCGGTACCTGAACCGAGCAGGGCGAATATACTGTAAATCATACCGATGACAGTCAGGACGCAATAAAACATAAAACCACGTCCACGGTTGAGCTTTTTAGAAACCATGATGATAGGTAGCGCGATAATGGCATACATATAAGGCAGCAGGGAGGCAAATACCGACATCAGAATCACCACCTGAAACTGTTTGGCGAGATCGGGGGAAGCCGTCAGTAACAGCACCAGACTCATCAGCACGCCAGAAATAATCAGACCTTTCATCGGGACATCATTTTTATTGGTCTCGGCGAAAATCTGCGGAAATAACCCCTGTTTCGCCCCGGCCCGCGGCCCTTCTGACTGTAGAATCAACCAGCCGGAAATGGAGCCAAAACAGGCGATAATACTCAGCGCGGAGGCGATGTTGCCGGCCATATCGCCAAACATATAGCGTGCCGCATCGGCGAATGGGGCGGCAGATTTGACCAGTTCGGCGTGGGGAACCAGGCCCATGATAACGGTACAGCTACCGACGTAACATACGGAGGCAATCAGCAGACCATATACGGTTGCGCGAGGTACCGTGCGTTCAGGATTTTCCACCTGTCCGCTGGAGACCACGGCGGATTCCACTCCTAAGAAACCCCATAGCGCAATGGAGGCCGCGGAGACGATCGCTGAGCTGTCGCTGTTGCCCGTCCCGTTGTAGACTTCAGAGAACATTTTCGGGTCAAACCAGAACCAGCCGACAATGCCCACACCCAGCACGACGACCAGCATGCAGCTGGCGGTGAAGGACTGCGCGCGCCCGGCCGTTTTAGCCCCCAGGCTGCCTAAGGCAATAAATGCCCACAGAATAGCGATAGCGGTGATACAACCGTAAACCGGATTATGCAGTGCCGGGAAGAAGTAGCTCAGATAGCCGACCCCGGCGACGAGGAGCGCGACGTTGCCAATCCAGGCGCTAATCCAGTAGCAAATCGTCGTCTGAAAACCGATGAAAGGGCCAAACGCATCGCTGGCATAGGCCACGATCCCTCCCGCGCGAGGGGTAATGAGGCTGGTTTTAGCGAAAACCAACGCCAACGCAATTACGCCAATAATAGTAAACAACCATCCCCATAGTGAAATATATCCCACTCCGGCGAGATTGGTCGGCAACATAAAAACACCGGAACCCATCATATTTGATGCGGTCACAAGGGTTAGTGCTGTTAACCCCATTTTTTGCGCAGTACCCGCGCTGACGCTTCCCATATATATCCCCTCTGTATTAAGTAAATGCTTACTTGGTTATTAAACGCATTTTTTCACAGGGCAGGGGGGGGAATATGATCTACATCATTTTTTGAAAATGATATGCGCGAATACATATTAATTTTGGTACATTTTTTAAACAGTGATTAGGTAATTCACTCCGTCCCCTTTTTTATTTAATCATCAAGGTTAGTGGTGATTGTTTAATAAATAACGGGAGGGCTAATTTTTATAGGCGAGCGCTACAATGAGTGGCTGCTGATTTTTCGGATGCAAAAAATAAGGGGCAAAAGCCCCTTATTTTTACTTCAACATACCTAATTATTAAGTTTCACCGCTCTACAGGTGGTTTACTGGGCCGGCTGGTACTTTTCGCCATGCTGGCAAACACGCCGTCGCGGAATATCCATGCGTGCACTAATGCCGCAGAGAGATGTAGCAACACCACCGCAAAGAGCAGTTTAGCTAGCAGGCGATGGGCATCGTGAAACCAGGCAAAAAGCAGCGGGCTGGTCGGGGTAATGGCCGGAAGGTTAAGTCCTTCAAACATAACAATCGGAACGCCCGCTGCCGACAGTTGCGCCCAGCCAAGCAATGGCATTGCCAGCATTAGCGCGTATAGCGCCCAGTGTGACGCTTTTGCCGCCCGCACCTGCCAGCGTGAGAGCTCCGCAGGAAGAGGTGGCTGCCGGCTATAAAACCGGTTGGCCAGGCGGATGAGCGCCAGCAGCAAAATAGCGATCCCCAATGGCCGATGTACATCCACCAACCAAATGCGATGGTGTAATGAAGTCATCATAGCGGCGCCGATGAACAGCATGGTCAGGATCATGATTGCCATCAGCCAATGCAGATATCTCGCCAGAGGGTTGAAATGCTGCGGCGCGCGCGCTTGCTTGTGGTGATTAGAGTTCATTTAACCTCCGTTTTTTGCACGGCTTCGGTTGCTTTGCCATAGCCAATTTCCCGTTCGCGACGGCTCCAGGAATGCGAATAGGCGCCAGAGCGCGCATTTAAGACGGGATCGTTAGAGACCTCTACTCCAGCAGGCACGATGGAGGGATCAAAGTTAACGTCACGGCAGGCGCCTTCGGCTTGGGCGACGAGTTGGGTGACTTTGAGCGTACCGGCGATGACCTGCTGGCGATCGTTTGGCCATGGCTGCGAAGGGTCATCCACCGCGTCGCCAGCTTGGGCGAGTTGCAATACCAAATCCCAGTAAATAGGATGCTGAGAAAGTCGCTGCTGTAATTGTTCGAACAGGAAGTTATGGTCGGCTTTCTGTCGCTGTTCATCAGCGATAGAGACAAATGGATCGTGTGGCCGCATCATCCAGCGTACGGGCTGGCGCTGGCGGTCGGCGTTCACGAGATAGAAAGCGTTAATACTATAAAATGTCGCCCCGGCAAAGCCGCCTGGCGCTGGCTTTTGCGCCGCCCACTGTAAATATTTACCGGCTTCCGGGTAGTCCTGTAAAAATACCGCAAGACGCTGCGGATCGGGCTTACCGGTGGCCGGGTCGACGGCGGTGGCTTTCTTCATGGCAAGAAAGCCCTCCGGGTTTCGGGTGGCGAAGTAGGGCTCGTTGTTCATTGCCATGCGCCACTGCTGTTTATCGTCCGTTTTCAGTAGCAGCGCCATGCTCAGGGTTTTCGTTGAATTATCAGCCGCGTGTGGATTACCTGCGCCAATGGAGAATCGCCCGACAACGGGGGTTTCCGACTGTGAAAAGAGCCGCGCGGTGGAATAAGAAACGGCCGGAGCGGCTGGCTCGAACGTTCCGCTAAAACAGATCCCTTTGCCGTGCGCCCGGCGAAACCCGGCAGGAAACGGCTTGTCTGGATCGGGGACTAATGACTGGCTGGTGGTTCGCGAACCCAGCCAACCAGAGGTCCAGGCGAATGCCGCTGCCGTTGCCCCGACGATGACCGCGATCGACGCCAGCGCGCGCCAGGTATTTGGGGATCGGAAATCCAGTTTTGACATAGACGTATCCATCGTTAAGTTTTATTTCACGTCACGCGTGATATATCGCACGCAACACGTTTAATATCGTGAGAATACAGGGGGTGTTGATGTATCATTGTTAGGTTTATAATGAATTTGTTTTTATAGTAAATAAACCTACAAAGAGACATACAGTTCACTATAAATGGTGTTTGAAAAAAAGAAAAAATATCACGAAAAATTTATACTTTCGTTACGATATCGAGATTCTAAAAAAGAACTTATCCTCACCTGGCGGCTGAGATTGGCGTTATGATTCAGAGGTGGGGGCGCTAAAATCACGTGTTGGGCAATCCATATTTCCAGTGCTCACGATTTTCAGCACTGACTGAATATTGTTGGGAATGTTGCTACAGGCGCTCTTCCTGCTCAATCCCCCCGACATTTATTGAACGGGGGAATGCAGAACAGTTCAATCTCTTGATATAGATTGGTT
Organism: Klebsiella sp. CN_Kp088; assembly: GCF_040064335.1. Lineage (NCBI taxonomy): Bacteria > Pseudomonadati > Pseudomonadota > Gammaproteobacteria > Enterobacterales > Enterobacteriaceae > Klebsiella > Klebsiella sp. CN_Kp088. The sequence continues at coordinate 120,610 of NZ_JBEAIQ010000027.1, forward strand.
CTTTACGGAGCGAATCGGCCGGGAAACTGCTGGGATAATAGTCCCATGGAACGTGTCTTCAGCAGTCTGAAAACAGAATGGGGACCGGTGAATGGATACGCAGGCAAGGACCAAGCCCGACAGCAAATTAATGGTTATATATTGAACTTCTACAACAGCGTCAGACCTCACCATTATAACGGTGGGTTGACACAGGAAGAGTCTGAGAACAGGTACCATTTTTACTGTAAAACCGTGGCCAATATTACTTGACCACTACATATCGAAACCATGGCTTAGCGCGTAATTACCATCTGGTCGTTGATCAAAGAAAAATAAGGAGTAAAGCTCATAAGAAGTTCGCCGTCTTTATCTTTCAGACTCAAGGGGGAAATTCCGCGATCTTCATACTGCACAAGTCGACCATGGTTAAGAATTTTTAACTCATATTCATCCCAATTGATAGGAATAGCACCGTGGCTTTTCTCCATGTTTTTCTTGACTGCCAGAGATTGATACCATGTGCCGGGAGGCAAATCGTTTGCCAGATCCTGTTCCTGAGAAGCAATTTCGTATTTTTCCTTGATTTTTTGGCTCTCTTTATTATTCAGGAGATGCCACATTTCCGTATACGCCGCGCGCAGTTTCTTAATGTTTTCCTCTGTGGCTTGAAATGGCGTGGCCTTTGTCCAGGCCCATTCCGGCAATCCCTTGACTGTAAACTCGCGGCTGACCTGATACAGAATAGTATTGTTTAACGGTCCTTCAGAAACGGCGGAAATGTCTGTGTTTCCCTGATACGCCACGGATAACTTGCCTGTGGGTTGCAGTTTGTCATCAACTGATGCAATTAACTCAGCGAGTTTAGTTTTATTGCGACGGTCATTGTTTTTGACCAGGGATACCGAACCCTGGCACCGAGCGTCGGCAGGAAAAGTTTCATCCCCTGTTAACGCAGTCAAGCTGGCGAAATAAAGTTTTAAAGTATTTTTTCCATTTTCAAGAAAAGGGGCGACATTGATGCTCGCCATAATCGGTTCTTTTTGATAATAGTTAGATAAGGCTTCAATATCATTGGCGTGAGCAATACATAATGCATTATTTGTATCAATGCGCAACGAGTATTCATTTATCGAATGATTGTTTTCTTTTTCCGTAGCCTGGGATGAAAATGCGGTGAGCAATAGTACGCCGAATAAGGCATAACGTTTCATTAAGCAGTCCTTTTGTGCTAGAGAATAACAACGGTATTAATCGATACGGCTATTTTAATGAGCGACACTCCAGAAAGAGTAAAACATGGAGTATTAAAAAGATCGAGTCCTCTTTGAAACGACGACGTGCAGGTATCTTTTGCATGGAAAAAATCATCTGAAATCAATTTCCCGCTCACAGCGGCTGGGGGAGTGCGACCAGGAGACAGAACGCGCATTGAAGTACCTCTACCCCAGTAGGTATGATGGAAGAATCAATGTTAACGTCCCTGATAACATTCCTCAGCGTGACGAGAGTAATGAGTTGAACGATACATCGATGGGTTATTAATTTCACTTAAAAATCAAAGCGATGAACGATAAAAAATGGATTAAAGCAGAAGACGTGGCGAAACTTGCCGGCGTTTCCCGTTCAGCCGTCTCCCGCGCTTTCACGCCTGGGGCCTCGGTGTCGCCGAAAACCCGCGCCAAAGTGCAGGCCGCCGCGGAAACCCTGGGCTACCAGGTCAATATCATCGCCCGTACGATGAACACCGGCAGCAGCAACTTTATCGGCATCATCACTTCGGGGTTCGATAACCCTTTTCGCAGTAAACTGCTGGCGCCGCTGATCCACCAGTTGGCGCTGCATGGATTTATGCCATTGTTGATGAACGCCGATGATCCGCAGCAGTTAGCTCCTTCGCTAAAACATCTTCTCAGCTATCACGTCGCTGGCGTCATTATCACCTCCGGCGCGCCGCCGCTGGAGCTGGCTGAGGAGTATCTTGCGCGAAAAATTCCCGTTACGCTTATCAACCGTCATGCTGAACTTCCCGGTTGCGACCGCGTCAGCAGCGATAACGCGCTCGGCGGGAAACTGGCCGCTGAGCTGTTGCACGCAGGCCAGTGCCGGGACGTCGGTTTTATTGGCGAAAATCGTGACAATTTCAGCACCCGGCAGCGCTACGAGGGGTTTATTCACCATGCCAGCGGGCTGGCTGTCACGGCGCATTTCTGCGAAACGGGCGGTTATCAGTCCGGTTTTGCGGCCGCTCGCCGGCTCGCCGCGGAAAGGCCAGGATTGCAGGCGCTGTTTTGCGCCACCGATATGCTGGCGATTGGGGCGATGGATGGGCTACGAGCGGATAATCCAGCAGCCGTCCTTCCGGCAATTATTGGCTTCGACGATATTCCCCAGGCGGAATGGCAACCCTATCAACTTACCACTATCCAGCAGGACACCACGCTGTTGGCTTATCACGCTGTGGAGATGCTGGTTAGCCGGATCGCCAAATTCAATCAACCTTCACGTCACCGCGAAGTCGCTGTGAAATTAATAATTCGTAATAGCGCTAAATGAAAAATTCATTTTATGATGAATCGATCACAGAATTATCGCTAAAATCCATCCACACTCACTGCGCTCTTCGGGGCTTTTTTAAATAAAATTGCACACGTGTGCAAAAGGAGTAAATGATGACATCACTGGATTCCTCTGCGCTACAGACCCGCTATCGCCTGGCCTGCGAGCTGGCGAAAGCGGGTGCCGAGCTGGCTTTCGAATACTATCAGCAGCGCGAGGCGCTGGCGGTAGAGCATAAGGGCAATGACCTACAGGACGTGGTGAGCGTGGCCGATAAACGCGTAGAGGCCTTTGTTAAGCAGCGCATTACTGACGCGTTTGCGGAGGATGGTTTTCTCGGCGAAGAGAGCGGTACGCAGATGCCGGACGCCAGGGTGCTATGGGTGGTTGATCCCATTGATGGCACCAGCTGTTTTTTGAATGGGCTGCATACCTGGTGCTTGTCGCTGGCGATCGTCGTTGACGGCGAGCCGGTGGTTGGCGTCGTCTACGATCCCAATCATCGTGAACTGTTCCACGCGCTACGGGGCCATGGCGCCTGGCTCAATGAGACGCCAATTCGCCCACATCCCGCAGCAACTGTCAAAGAAGGGGTGATGGGCGTCGGAACGTCGCATCGGGTGACGCCGGCGCAATTCCTGCCTTTTCTTGACGCGCTGCTCAGCGATGGCGGCATGTTCATCCGCAATGGCTCCGGCGCGTTGATGAGCGCATGGGCGGCCGCCGGGCGCCTGATTGGCTACTATGAACCGCACATGAACCCGTGGGATGCCTTACCCGGTCTGGTGTTGATGCGCGAAGCGGGGGGCGTCGCCAACGACTTTCTGGCGCAGGAGGGGATTCGCCATGGTAATCCCCTCCTGCTGGCCAGCCAAACGCTGTATCCCCAACTCAAAAATATGATTCTTCAACCATTACATTAACCCTTACAGGTTCGGGCTGTTTCTGATTATGTACCCTACACAGTAACGATAACGACCCTCACGGACGAAGCACATCAATCAGTCAAGCCTCCGACCGTCGGAGAAACTATTATGTCTGGAATTATTCATTTTTTCCGGGCGTCGCCGCCGCAAGCGGGCGCCGCGTTTGATGAAAAACGTTTTCGCCGGGTACGTTGGCAAACGTTTATTGCTATGACCCTGGCCTACGTGACGTTCTACGTCTGCCGCTTATCGTTCACCGTGGCGAAAAGCGCGTTGGTGGAATTAGGCATTACCCCAACGGAGTTGGGAATGATTGGCTCGACGCTATTCTTTAGCTACGCCATCGGCAAACTGGTTAACGGTTTTATCGCCGATCATGCCAACGTGGTGCGTTACATGAGCCTTGGGCTATTGCTCAGCGCCGGGATGAACCTGCTGATGGGCATGACCACCAATGCCATGCTGCTGGCTATCTTTTGGGGGATTAACGGCTGGGCGCAGTCGATGGGCGTCGGTCCTTGTGCGGTTTCGCTGGCGCGCTGGTACGGCTTTAAAGAGCGGGGAACGTTTTACGCCATCTGGTCGACGGCGCATAACATCGGCGAGGCCATGACCTACATGGTGATCGCCGCGGTGATCGCGGGTTTTGGCTGGCAAATGGGCTACCTCTCCACGGCTGCGCTCGGCGCCGCTGGCGTGGTGCTGTTGCTGCTGTTTATGCGCGATTCGCCACAGAGCAGCGGCTTTCCCTCCATTAACGTGATTCGTGATGAACCGCAGGAAGAGACTGAAGCGCGGGGATCGGTGTTCAAAAACCAACTGCTGGCGTTGCGTAACCCGGCGCTGTGGACGCTGGCGCTGGCATCGGCATTTATGTATATCGACCGTTATGCGGTGAACTCGTGGGGGATCTTCTTTCTGGAGCAGGATAAAGCCTATTCCACCCTTGAGGCTTCAGGCATCATCGGCGTTAACGCGATTGCCGGTATCGCCGGGACCATCATCGCCGGCATGCTCTCTGACCGCTTTTTCCCGCGCAATCGCAGCGTCATGGCCGGATTTATCAGCTTGCTGAACACCGCGGGTTTCGCCTTAATGCTCTGGTCGCCGCATAATTACTACACCGACATCCTGGCGATGATCGTCTTCGGCGCGACCATCGGCGCGTTAACCTGTTTCCTCGGAGGGTTGATCGCCGTCGATATCTCTTCACGCAAAGCGGCGGGGGCAGCGCTGGGAACCATTGGTATTGCCAGCTATGCCGGGGCGGGGTTGGGCGAATTTCTGACCGGGATCATTATCGATAAAACCGCGATCCTCGAAAACGGGAAAACGCTTTATGATTTCAGCACGCTGGCGTTGTTCTGGATAGGCACCGGATTGGGTTCCGCGTTACTCTGTTTTACCACCGCCGCCATCGTCGCCCGACGCCATGCCGTCGAACGGCAGACTTCATTCTCCTCATAACTGATTAATCGATAAGGAAGATTTTATGATGCCTGCAAGACATCAGGGCCTTTTACGCCTGTTTATCGCCTGTGCGCTGCCGCTGCTGGCGATGCAATCCGCCGTCGCGGCGAACTGGCAACTGGAAAAAGTGGTGGAGTTAAGCCGCCACGGCATTCGTCCGCCAACGCCCGGCAATCGTGAAGCTATTGAAGCCGCGACCCAGCGTCCATGGACCGAATGGACCACCCACGATGGGGAGCTGACCGGACATGGCTATGCGGCGGTCGCCAATAAAGGGCGCGCGGAAGGGCAGCATTATCGCCAGCTTGGCCTGCTGCAGGGGCAATGTCCCAGCGCGGAAGATATTTATGTTCGCGCCAGCCCGCTACAGCGTACCCGGGCAACCGCACAGGCGTTGGTAGATGGGGCATTCCCCGGCTGCGGCGTGGCGATTCATTATGTCAGCGGCGATGCCGATCCACTGTTCCAGACCGATAAATTTACGGCTACGCAAACCGATCCCGCCCGCCAGCTGGCGGAAGTGAAGGCGAAAGCCGGCGATCTGGCGAAGCGTCGGCAGGCGCTGGCGCCGACGATCCAGTTATTAAAAGCCGCGGTTTGCCAACAGGATAAACCGTGCCCCATTTTTGATAAGCCCTGGCAGGTGGAGCAAAACCAAAGCGGTAAAACCACCATTAGCGGGCTGAGCGTGATGGCCAATATGGTTGAAACGCTGCGTCTGGGCTGGAGTGAAAACCTGCCCTTAAGCCAATTGGCGTGGGGGAAGATTACCCACGCCAGCCAGATCACAGCCATTCTGCCGCTGTTAACGGCAAACTACGATCTCAGTAATGACGTGCTGTACACCGCGCAAAAGCGCGGCTCGGTGCTGCTCAACGCGATGCTGGACGGAGTGAAAGCGGACGCCACGCCGCACGTACGCTGGCTGCTGCTGGTGGCTCATGACACCAATATCGCGATGGTGCGCACGCTGATGAATTTTAGTTGGCAACTGCCCGGTTACAGCCGGGGCAATATTCCGCCGGGCAGCAGTCTGGTGATAGAGCGCTGGCGCAACAGCAAAAATGGCGAACGTTATCTGCGCGTCTATTTCCAGGCGCAAAGCCTGGACGACCTGCGACGCCTGCAGATGCCGGATCAACAGCACCCGATGTTGCAACAGGAGTGGCGTCAGCCTGATTGCCAGCAGACCAGCGTGGGCACGTTATGCCCGTATCAGTCCGCGCTGGAGGCCTTAAGTAAACAGATCGATAAAAGCACGATACCGCCGGTGAATATGGTTCTTTAATCAGCGCAAACGCCATAATCCTTAGCGGAAATAGGACGGATTATGGCGTATTGCTTAAAAGTGTTAGTGATTCGAGTAATTACAATAAACTCGAATGATATTTTAATACTATTGATTGTAAATAGTTAATAAAACAGTCACATTCTACTTGCTACGTCGTGTTTTCCGCCAATAAGTATTAGTCAGGCACCTACTCACCTCACCTGATAAAATTTAAATTCAGGTGATTCTGAATATTTTAAGTCTTTATGTAACGTGTTTATTAAGTTGTTTTTGGATTTTTTAGGAAAATATTTAGAGGGAAGGGATTGTTCATCACCTACGTGTTGGTTACCATTTTAAAACTCAATCCTTTGATGATAAGGAGAAAATAACGCTACTATAAACACTCACAACACAGATGTTAGTTGATTCAGTAAATGAACAATGTAGTGGTTTGATTTATATTACTAATATAAGCATTGATGCTAAGGGTTTTATTTATTCTTTGTTATAGTATCTATTAAATCATATCATTAATTTATAACGGCTTCGCTTGATATCTTCTTCATTGAGAACATGAAGTGCGTATCTCTTTAGCGAATTGAAATAAGGAACCCCCTACATGGCATCAATACCTGTGGCTGGGCCAGGAATTGGAGTTGTGAGAAATAATATGAAGGATGCACGGAATTATGGGCAGTCAAGAGGACTGGCACTTCCTAAAACTTATTACTGGTTCTATCAAAAAGTTAGAAATAAAGGGCCTTGGGATTATAAACAGTTTGACCCATATTGGGCAGAATTTGGCAATTTTAACTTTGGTGCAGCAGGGTATGCAGCTGGTATCCTTTCCGGAATCCTCTTGGTTGGTGCAGGATGGGCACAAAAGCGCGCAGGAACTTCCAGACCTGAATGGGGAATATGGTATAAAGATGCACCTTATGGTGATGATCCTACTGATCAATACTGGATAAGAGAGGGCATTAAATATGCGATTGAGAACGGCTATTAAATGGTTACATGGTCTGCTCACGACCATACTCCTGATGATGGTTATCGGTTTCATGACATCAACTCCCGGAAGTGAACAGCGTTCTGAGGATAAAGTCATTACATCACAACAATTGGATAGCCATACCTGGCTTTATGTCACTGGTTTTAGCGGTGGTGGGGCAACAGTAGCCGATTCTTATCGTTACTACCTTACCGGTAAGATTGAAGGTGATGCTGCGGCCGAGCTGGCGAAACAGATTCCGTTCCTTATTGCTGCTGGTAGTGGCGCAAACGTCAGCGTAGAGGGAGAGGTAATAAATATCAGCTATAGTGGACGCGTTTTTTCATTCAGTAATTCGATTGTTTATGAATATAAGGGAGAAACATTCAGGCCGCAGGTGAGTTTTCAGGCCCGAAATTAGGGAGACAATGATCTCATTAAAAGGAGCCCTCCTGGCCCGTTATTTATCCACATCATTCCCTTTTCTTCAGCTATTCACCTTCATCGCCATAATAGAGCTTGCCGATCTTAATTAGCGGTCGGCCCTGGGATTTACGGTGCAGATTGCTATCGCGCAGCGAGTAGACGCAGCCGCAGTACTCCTGCTGGTAAAAGCGCTCGCGCTTGCTGATATCGATCATCCGCGAGGATCCGCCCTGTTTACGCCAGTTATAATCCCAGTAGACCATGCCTGGATAATGCCCGGCGGCGCGCTCGCCGCAGTCGTTGATTTGCTGCATGTTCTTCCAGCGTGAAATTCCCAGCGAACTGCTGATAACGCTAAAGCCGTGCTCGTAGGCATAGAGCGCGGTGCGTTCGAAGCGCATATCAAAGCACATCGTGCAGCGCACGCCGCGCTCGGGTTCCCATTCCATCCCCCTTGCCCGCGCGAACCAGTTATCGGTGTCATAATCGGCATCGATAAACGGCACACCGTGTTTGTGCGCAAAACGAATATTCTCTTCCTTGCGGATTTCATACTCTTTCTGCGGGTGAATGTTGGGGTTATAGAAGAAAATGGTGTAGTCGATACCGGAGGCCTGAATCGCCTCCATCACTTCCCCGGAGCAGGGAGCGCAGCAGGAGTGGAGCAGCAGTTTATCGGCTCCGTTGGGCAACGTCAGCTGTGGGCGCTGGAACTCGGACATCAAGTCATTCCTGAAGTAAATACATCCAGCGCCAACTGTAGCATGTTGAAGGGCTGCTAACCTTCCCCAGAAATGTCAGGCCGCGCATCCTCACGCGGCGCTGAATTCATCTCAAATTAACCTCTCACGCCGAGATAGCCGTGGATCGCCATATAGATCCCCACCGCGCCGATTAGCACGCTGGAAAAGTAGGGGGCCCGACGGGCGAGAGTATTAAAACCACTCCAGCGTTTGGCCACCTGGCGAACGCTTACCGCCGCGCCAACGCCGACGGTGACCAGCGTCAGCGCCAGGCCGATGCTGAAAGAGAGGACCAGCGTCGCACCTAAGGTCAGGGCTTTGAGCTGGATGCAGATAAGCAGTACGGTGATCGCCGCCGGGCAGGGGATCAATCCACCGGTCAGGCCGAACAGTAAGATCTGCCAGTTGGTGACCTCCCGGCCGTCGAAACGACGTTGAATATCGTTTGCATGGGCCCGCTCGTGGGCGTCCTGATAGGCCTGACTTCCTTCCTCAAGACCATCCAGTTCATGATGATGATGTTCATGAAACGCCAGATCATAATCGTGGGTATGGCGCTGGTGGCCGAGCGTCAGGCGTACGTTAAAATCATGCGGTTCCGGGATGGTCTGCGCGGATTCTAAATAATCGCCTTTATCAACAAAAGAGAACATCTGCGCGAAGCTGCTCCCGCTGCGCCGTGTCGCCAGTGAGACATCGCCAGCGGCCCATTGGTTGCCACTTAGCGTGCGAATGCGCCAGCGCGGCGGTTCTCCTTCTTCGAAGATGGAAAGGGCGATTTGACCGTGGCCGGTGTCGACGATTTGCGTTTCATCATCATGATGATGCGCATCCCGATCCTGCATGGCCTGCAGCCAGTTACGTTCACCGCGCCAGGTGCGCCAGAACATCCATATTGCGGTACCGAGAATGATGAACGCGGAAACCAGCTGTAGCCAGGGTTCAGCCGCTTCGGCGGTAAATTTCTGGCTAAAATACATGCCGCCAAAGGCGATCAGCCAGACGATGGCGGTATGCGAAAGGGTCGCGGCGAGGCCCAGCATCACCGCCTGACGTACCGTGCCTTTAATGGCGATGATGAACGCCGCCATCATGGTCTTTGAATGGCCCGGTTCCAGGCCATGTAGCGCGCCTAACAGAATGGCGCTGGGAATGAAAAACCAGGCATTGCCCTGCTGAAGTAAAGGTAAGAATTCGTTCATAAGAAGAGAGTTGGTTGTCGTTGGTGAACGGGATTCTACTCCCCCCCAGTATAAGATACTACCCCCCAGTAGATTACAAACCTATAATTGAGGCATTGAGTTCGCCAGTGAGGTTAACGTGTCGCATACGATTCGGGATAAAAAGAAGCTGCAGGCCAGAGCCAGCAAGATTGAGGGGCAGGTGAGCGCGCTGAAAAAGATGCTGGATGAGCCGCACGAATGCGCCGCCGTGCTGCAGCAAATTGCCGCTATTCGCGGAGCGGTAAACGGACTAATGCGTGAAGTGATCAAGGGCCATCTGACGGAACATATCGTTCATGAAGGCGATGAAGTGAAACGTGAAGAGGATTTGGACGTGGTGCTGAAGGTGCTGGATTCCTATATCAAATAGCGGCCACGGATAGCGCCGGCGGCGACAGACGCGCCGCCGGCTTCAGCATTAGCTGTGTTTGTTTTTCATCTCAAAACGCGGTGATACCAGGCCGTACAGCGTCCAGCCCATAAAGGTCACGATCGCGCCGTAGAGCATCGCCTCTTCGCCGGAGGAGTACAGCGCATAGAAGCTGTACACCGCGCCGATAAAGGCAATCACGTTGGTGGATCGCGCTTTGCCCGGTTCCACATTGGCCATTTTCTGGATAATCGCCAGCGCCGCCATCGACAGAATGTACGGGATGATGTTAGTCACCACCGCCAGGTTAACCAGCACGTTGAACTGGTTGCTCAACGACGGGCTAATGGTCATGAGCGACAAGCCGGTTTGCAGGATAACGATGGTCAGCATCCCCTGAATCGGCGCGCCGGAAGCCGAGACGCGGGAGAAGATTTTCGGGAAGTAACCTTCGTCAGACGATGATTTAAAGACCTGCGCGATGGTGAACTGCCAGCCGAGCAGCGAACCGCAGCAGGACATCACCATCAGCCCCATAATCACTTTACCTACGCCAGGCGTGAACATCTGGGCAAACGCCAGGCCAAACGGCGCCGTGGAGTTAGCCAGGTCCATGTTCGGCACGATCCCGGCGATGACGTTGGTCGAAACGATATAGATAACCGCCGCGCCGAGGGTACCGCCGAGTACGGCGATCGGCACGTTACGTTCCGGGTTTTCGACCACATCGGTGTTGGCGCAAGCGGATTCCAGACCGAGGAAGGCCCACAGCGTCATGGCGATTGACGAACCAACGGCGCCGAAGAACGGTACGTGGTGCGGGTTCCAGGACTCGACGTACATCGTCGGGCTAAACCAGAACCAGCCGATGACGCACAGGCCGACAACCGGAATGATTACCCCCCATACGGTGATGCTACTGATCTGGCCGGTAATGCGCGCGCCGCCGAAGTTGGCTACGGTACAGATCCACAGCACCCCGATAGTCGCCAGGCCAATCTGCACCGGCGACAGGGTGGCGCCGAACAGCTCGGTGCCATAACCCACCGCGGAGATAGCGATAGCGACGTTGGCGATCAGCAGCGAGACGCCGTAGGTATAGTTGGCCATAAAGTTGCCAGACTTGCCGAACGCGTACTCGGCGTAACCGCCCATCCCGCCTGATTTACGGCTAAACATCCCGCATTTGGCGAAGGCCCACGCCAGCGCCATCGATCCTACCGCCGTCACCAGCCAGGAGATGATGGAGATAGTCCCCACCTCCGCCAGCTTGGTGGGCAGCATGATGATGCCGGAGCCCATCATGTTGACCATGGTTAAGATGGTGAGCTGTACCACTCCCATCTTGTTACTGGATTTGCTCATACAGTTTCCCCTTTCAGCAGCGCGCTTTGTTTCTCGCTTTCCGCGATGACATAGCACCAGACCTGTTTACGGCCATCGTGCTCCTGGATATAAACCCCCTGCAGTTCCGGCGCGAAGCCCGGCAGCAGGTTGATCCCTTCTTCCAGTGCGGTGAAGTACTGCAGCACCGCGCCGCCCCAGACTTCGCCCGGAACTACACACAGCACTCCCGGCGGGTAAGGCAGGGCGCCTTCAGCGGCCACGCGGCCTTCGGCTTGCGGCAGCGGCACCAGATCGACCTGGCCGCGCAGATAGGCGTAGTTAGCCTCTTGCGGGTTCATCACCACCCGTGGGAAGTGATCTTTACGGAACATCTCTTTTTGCAGCTGTTTGACGTTGTGACGGGCATACAGATCATGCATTTCCTGACACAGCTGGCGCAGGGTATAACCGGCATAACGCTCTTTGTGCTGGCTGTAGATAGATGGCAGAACCTCCTGCAGCGGCGCATCGGCGTCGAGCAGCTTATCGAAGCGCGCCAGCAGGGCGACCAGCTGCTGCAGTTTGGCCATATCTTCCGCCGGGGTCAGCAGGAACAGAATGGAGTTAAGGTCGCATTTTTCCGGTACCACGCCGTTTTCACGCAGGAAGTTGGCGAGAATGGTGGCCGGTACGCCGAAGGCGTCATATTCGCCGCTGGCGGTATTGATCCCCGGGGTGGTCAGCAGAAGTTTGCACGGATCGACAAAGTACTGATGCTCGGCATAACCGTCAAAGGCGTGCCAGCGTTCGCCTGGGCCAAACTCGAAGAAGCGCAGGTCAACGGCGATTTGCGCGGTTTCATATGACTGCCACGGTTTACCATCGACCATTTTTGGCACAAATGGACGGATGTGCTTACAGCTTTCAAGGATCAGCTTACGCGCCTTGATGCCGTTCATAACGCAGTCCATCCACATGTTGCGGCCGCTCTCGCCTTCATGCATTTTGGCGTTGATATCCAGCGCGGCAAACAGCGGATAGAACGGGCTGGTGGAGGCGTGCATCATAAAGGCGTTATTCAGACGTTTATGCGGAACATAGCGCTGCTGGCCTTTGATATGGCTGTCTTTTTTATGGATTTGCGAGGTCTGGGAGAAACCGGCCTGCTGTTTGTGCACCGACTGGGTTACCAGAATGCCCGGATCGTTTTCGTTCAGCTCCAGCAGCAGCGGCGAACAATCAGCCATCATCGGAATGAACTGTTCATAGCCGACCCACGCGGAGTCAAACAGGATGTAATCGCACAGATGACCAATTTTATCGACCACCTGACGAGCGTTATAAATGGTGCCGTCGTAGGTACCTAACTGGATCACCGCCAGGCGGAACGGGCGGGCATCCTGTTTCCGATTCGGCGCCACTTCTCCGACCAGCTCGCGCAGATAGCGCTCCTCGAAACAGTGGGCGTCGATACCGCCGATAAAACCATACGGGTTACGTGCGGTTTCCAGATAGACCGGTGTCGCCCCGGCCTGCAGCAGCGCGCCGTGGTGATTGGATTTATGGTTGTTACGGTCGAACAGTACCAGGTCGCCCGGGGTCAGCAGCGCGTTGAGCACCACTTTGTTAGAAGAGGAGGTACCGTTGAGCACGAAGTAGGTTTTATCGGCGTTAAAGACTTTTGCCGCATGCTGTTGGGCAATGCATGGCGCCCCTTCGTGGATCAGCAGGTCACCCATGGCGACGTCGGCGTTGCACAGGTCGGAGCGGAACAGCGTCTCGCCGAAATACTCGACGAACTGATTACCGGCCGGATGACGGCGGAAGAATTCACCCCCCTGATGCCCCGGGCAGTCAAAGGCGCTGTTGCCCTGTTTGACGTAATCGACCAGCGCGCTAAAGAATGGCGGACGCAGCTCGGTTTCATATTTATGCGCAGCGGCTTCCAGCTGGCGGCCGTAAAAGTCGTTGCGGGTTTCGTCGTGTTCAAATACCCCCTGCACCGAAGCCATATACTCGGCCGGGACAACCTCTTCTTTATTAATAGCGATAAATACCGGGATGTTATAGCCGGTGGCCTTTAACTCATCGAGTTTACCGCATTCGATATCTTCCAGGGTTAATACTACCGCGGCCACATCAATAAAGTTGGTTTCGCTAGTATTGACAATATTACGCTGGGTAGAAAAACAGTTTGGACATGTACGGCTAACGGCAATTTTTAAATCAGTCATTGTTATCTCTTTATTTTCAGATAATAGCAGGCCCTCAATTTCTCGAATGAGAAATTGATTACGCCGGACAAAAGGTAATAGTCTGCCGCTGATATAATAAATATCAGTAGAGTACCTTTTGAGATGCAATAAACCCTACCAGTCCGGTGGCTGGTAAATAGCAGGATTTATTAGGGCGAGCGCGGTTAGCTACAGGCGAATGCCTGTATTAACAACAAAAGATGCAGGAAGACCTGTATGCTGAAGCGCCCGTAGTCGGAAGACTACCGGGCATTAAAGAAATGAAAATCGAAGCTGTTACGGTGAGCAAACATCATAATATGCGTTGTCCGCCTTATGTGTGGCATCATCCTGTTATTGTTTTCCATGATATACACCTTTCAAATGATTGACTGAAGGTATGGCATATTCTATATCCGGCTTAGACTTAATCTGTGACGCCGATCACTAATAGCCTCTCATTATGATATCAATAGCTGGTATTTTGATCTTATCCAACATTATTCACTGGTTTGTTGTTTATATGTAAATATATTGTGTTGCAATGTGGTTAAAATCAATAATGGCCGGTTAATCATTGCGTTATTTCAGCCATATGACGGAAATATGTCGTATACTCGGGACTTTCTGACTTCTATCCTCTTAACATTATGTTTATTAAGGATTAAGAGGTTCCTGTAGTACGAAAGAACGCTGTCAATCATTATCCCTTTATTGCCAACATAAAATCTGGGAAAAGAGAGCCTGGTCGAGTTTTCATCTAAAAGATATCGCTCAGGGGCTAGACAAAACCACCGTCTGGTTATCAAATGGTTAAATAAAATTAACGCCTGTGTGAATGATAGGCAGGTAGAAAAAATGGTCAATACGCTTTTCGGCATGACAAAGCGCTAAGATCGCCTTATTGGGAGAAGTTATGCATTCCTCTGTTAACAAAAATGAAAGCCGGACCTTCTTTGGTCACCCTTACCCTCTGGGATCGCTGTTCTTCACCGAAATGTGGGAGCGATTCTCGTTTTATGGCATTCGCCCGTTATTAATCCTGTTCATGGCGGCCACCGTCTATGACGGCGGTATGGGCTTAGCCCGTGAGAACGCGTCGGCCATCGTCGGCATCTTCGCGGGCGCCATGTACCTGGCGGCGCTGCCGGGCGGCTGGTTGGCGGACAACTGGCTTGGCCAGCAGAAAGCGGTATGGTATGGCTCGATTCTGATCGCGCTGGGCCATCTGTCGATTGCGCTGTCAGCGTTTATGGGCAACAACCTGTTCTTTATCGGGCTGATGTTTATCGTGCTCGGTTCCGGCCTGTTTAAAACCTGCATCTCGGTGATGGTCGGTACGCTGTATAAGAAAGGCGATAGCCGTCGCGATGGCGGTTTCTCGCTGTTCTATATGGGTATCAATATGGGGTCGTTTATCGCGCCGCTGATTTCCGGCTGGCTGATTAAATCCCACGGCTGGCACTGGGGCTTCGGCATCGGTGGTATCGGTATGCTGGTGGCGCTGGTGATTTTCCGCCTTTTCGCGGTCCCGGCAATGAAACGCTACGACAGCGAAGTGGGTCTCGACTCTACCTGGAATAGTCCCGTCGCGAAGAAAAACGGCGTTGGCGCCTGGCTGCTGGCGCTGGCGGTCGGCGTGGCGGTGGTGATTACGCTGATTACTCAGGGGGTGATAGTCATTAACCCGGTGGCGGTCGCCAGCATGCTGGTGTATGTGATTGCCGCGTCGGTGGTGCTCTATTTCATCTACCTGTTCGTTTTTGCGGGACTTAACCGTAAAGAGCGCGCGCGTCTGCTGGTCTGCTTTATTCTGCTGGTTTCCGCCGCCTTCTTCTGGTCAGCCTTCGAACAGAAACCGACTTCGTTTAACCTGTTTGCGAACGACTACACCAACCGCATGATTGGCGATTTCGAAATCCCGGCGGTGTGGTTCCAGTCGATTAACGCCCTGTTTATCATCCTGCTGGCGCCGGTATTTAGCTGGGCATGGCCGGCAATGGCGCGCAAAAACGTGCGCCCGAGCAGCATCACCAAGTTTGTTATCGGGATTCTGTGCGCGGCGGCGGGCTTCGGCCTGATGATGCTGGCGGCGCAGAACGTGCTGAGCAACGGCGGCGCCGGCGTATCGCCGCTGTGGCTGGTGGGCAGCATTCTGATGCTGACGCTGGGCGAACTGTGTCTGAGCCCGATAGGCCTGGCAACTATGACCCTACTGGCGCCGGAAAGAATGCGCGGCCAGATGATGGGGCTGTGGTTCTGCGCCAGCGCGCTGGGTAACCTGGCGGCGGGGCTGATTGGCGGCCACGTGAAGGCCGACCAGCTGGATATGCTGCCGGATCTATTCGCCCGCTGCTCGACGGCGCTGCTGATCTGCGCTGCGGTGTTGTGTGTGCTGATTGTGCCGGTGCGCCGTATGCTGGAGAACAGTAAATCCGTCGAGCAAAAACCGGCGACCAATGCCTGATTGCGCAAGCGGTCAGTGAAAAGCCGGCGCTGAGCGCCGGCTTTTTTATAGTAAGCAGAGTATGGAAACGGTAGCCCGGATAAGGCGTAAGCCGCTATCCGGGGATTTCCCTGCTCGCGCT
>NZ_JBEAIQ010000017.1:0-127937 GCF_040064335.1 Klebsiella sp. CN_Kp088
CCTCCGACCGCTCGGTTCGTAGCCGAGTACTCTATCCAGCTGAGCTACGGATGCAAAATGGCGGTGAGGCGGGGATTCGAACCCCGGATGCAGCTTTTGACCGCATACTCCCTTAGCAGGGGAGCGCCTTCAGCCTCTCGGCCACCTCACCACACAACACGCCTCTTGCGAGTGCTTCGAAGAACTTGTTTCTGCTCTTCGTCGCTGCGATGGCGCACATATTACTTTCTGAGACTTATAAGTCAAACAATTTTTCGAGAGCTTTTTCCGTTTGCACACTTCACGCGCAATTAGCCTGCAAAAACGGCAAAAAGAGTATTTTATCAACAGGAAATAGCCCTTTACGGCCATTCAAAAGCGACAACGAAAAATGACGTACGGCGAATAAAAACAAAAGAGAGGATGTCGCGAGAGAAGAAACAGGAGAAGAAAAGAGAAAAACGACCGCCGGAGGGATGCGCCTCACAATAAAGCGAGGCGCGGAAAGCTTAGTAACTGGACTGCTGGGATTTTTCAGCCTGGATACGCTGGTAGATTTCTTCACGATGTACAGAGACTTCTTTAGGGGCGTTGACACCAATACGTACCTGGTTACCCTTAACCCCTAAAACTGTCACAGTGACCTCATCTCCAATCATGAGGGTCTCACCAACTCGACGAGTCAGAATCAGCATTCTTTGCTCCTTGAAAGATTAAAAGAGTCGGGTCTCTCGCATCCCGGCATTATCCATCATATAACGCCAAAAAGTAAGCGATGACAAACACCTCGCGGTGTAAGCAGTCACGGCATCACATTCTGTTAAACCTAAGTTTAGCCGATCTACACAACTTCAACCCGACTTTATCGTTATCAGTACTTATGACGCAAGGTGCCGTAATCCTCTGGTTACGGCACCTATACCCGTCATACTTCAAGTTGCATGTGTGTTGGCTTTCCTCGCTCACCCCAGTCACTTACTTGAGTAAGCTCCTGGGGATTCGCTGCGTCGCCGCCTTCCTGCAACTCGAATTATTTAGGGTAAATGCGTTTATAGTTATTACAGTTTTGCGCTGACCCAGCCTTTCACACTGGCTAACGCAGCAGGGAGAGCAGACGCATCGGTACCGCCGGCTTGCGCCATATCCGGACGACCGCCCCCTTTACCGCCCACCTGCTGGGCGACCATACCAACCAGCTCCCCTGCTTTCACGCGGTCTGTCACATCCTTAGACACACCTGCAATCAGAGAAACCTTACCATCCGCTACCGTAGCTAATACAACGACCGTCGAACCGAGCTGGTTTTTCAGATCATCAACCATGGTACGCAGCATTTTCGGCTCAACGCCGGCCAGCTCGCTGACCAGCAGCTTAACGCCGTTAATTTCTTCGGCTTTACTGGAGAGATTAGCGCTCTCCTGCGCTGCAGCCTGCTCTTTCAGCTGCTGCAGCTCTTTTTCCAACTGACGGGTACGCTCAAGCGCCGCGCGAACTTTATCGCCGATGCTGTGGCTATCGCCCTTCAGCAGCTGCGCGATATCGCTGAGCTGATCGCTCTGCGCATGCAGGCTGGCAATCGCCCCTTCGCCGGTCACCGCTTCAATACGGCGCACGCCTGCGGCGGTACCGGATTCAGAGGTAATACGGAACAGGCCGATATCACCGGTACGCGCTGCGTGAGTACCGCCGCACAGCTCGGTGGAGAAATCGCCCATCCGCAGTACGCGAACGCGATCGTCGTATTTCTCGCCGAACAGCGCCATTGCGCCGGATTCACGCGCGGCATCGATATCCATAATATTGGTTTCGATAGCCAGGTTACGACGGATCTGCGCGTTGACCAGATCTTCTACCGCACGAATCTCTTCCGGCTTCATCGCTTCAAAATGCGAGAAGTCAAAACGCAGCGCTTTATCGTTAACCAGTGAGCCTTTCTGTGCCACGTGGGTACCGAGGACCTGGCGCAGCGCCGCGTGCATCAGGTGCGTCGCGGAGTGGTTGAGACGGATACGCTGACGGCGAGCCTGATCGACATCGGCCTGCACCGCGTCACCCACTTTCAGGGAACCGCTGGCGACTTTACCGATATGACCAATAGCCTGGCCGTACTTCTGCGTATCGCTGACCGCGAAGGAGAAGCCAGCGCCTTTCAGTTCGCCTTTATCGCCTACCTGACCGCCGGATTCCGCATAGAACGGCGTCTGGTCAAGGACTACAACCGCATCCTGACCCGCGCTGACGCTATCAACCGCTTTGCCGTCGATGAACAGCGCAGTAACTTTGCCGTTCAGCTCCAGATGATCGTAGCCTTTAAATTCCGATGCGCCGTCAACGCGAATCATCGCGTTATAGTCAGCGCCGAAACCGCTGGACTCACGTGCGCGGCGGCGCTGCTCTTCCATCGCGGCTTCAAAGCCTGCTTCGTCAACCTTGATGTTGCGCTCGCGGCAGACATCCGCAGTCAGGTCAACCGGGAAGCCATAGGTGTCATACAGACGGAAGGCGGTTTCGCCGTCCAGCGTGTCGCCTTTAAGCTTCGACAGTTCCTCATCCAGCAGCGCCAGTCCACGCTCCAGTGTGCGCGCAAACTGCTCTTCTTCGGTTTTCAGCACCTGCTCAACCAGAGCCTGCTGCTGTTTCAGCTCTTCACCGGCAGCGCCCATCACGTCGATAAGCGGAGCAACCAGTTTCCAGAAGAAGGTGTCCTTCGCGCCCAGCATGTTGCCGTGGCGAATCGCGCGGCGAATGATTCGACGCAGCACGTAGCCGCGGTTTTCATTCGACGGGATCACGCCATCAGCAATCAGGAATGCGCAGGAACGAATGTGATCGGCAATAACGCGCAGCGACTTATTAGTCAGATCGGTCGCGCCGGTGACTTTCGCCACGCTCGCAATCAGGTTGCGGAACAGGTCGATGTCATAGTTGGAGTTAACGTGCTGCAGAACAGCGGCAATACGCTCCAGCCCCATACCGGTATCAACGGAAGGTTTCGGCAGCGGCTCCATGGTACCGTCAGCCTGACGGTTGAACTGCATGAAGACGATGTTCCAGATCTCAATGTAACGGTCGCCATCTTCTTCCGGGCTTCCCGGAGGGCCGCCCCAGATGTGGTCGCCATGGTCAAAGAAGATTTCGGTGCATGGGCCGCACGGACCGGTATCGCCCATCTGCCAGAAGTTATCAGAAGCAAACGGCGCGCCTTTGTTGTCGCCGATGCGGATAATACGCTCGCGCGGAACGCCCACTTCATTGGCCCAGATGTCGAAAGCTTCGTCATCGGTCTCGTAAACGGTAACCCACAATTTTTCTTTCGGCAGGGCGAACCAGTTCTCACCGGTCAGCAGTTCCCATGCGTATTTGATGGCATCCTGCTTGAAGTAATCGCCGAAGCTGAAGTTGCCCAGCATTTCGAAGAAGGTGTGGTGACGCGCGGTGTAACCGACGTTTTCCAGATCGTTGTGTTTACCGCCCGCACGCACGCAACGCTGCGCGGTGGTCGCGCGCGAATAATTACGTTTGTCGAGACCAAGGAAGACATCCTTGAACTGGTTCATCCCGGCGTTGGTAAACAGCAGGGTCGGATCGTTGTGCGGCACCAGGGAGCTGCTGGCAACTACCTGATGTCCCTTACTATGGAAAAAGTCGAGAAACGCCTGACGGATCTCAGCGGTGCTCTTGCTCATAATTATCCTGAAATCAAGCTACACTTCATCCTTCAAGTCGCCTCTGACCTGGCGGAACGTCCTCTCCCGGTAGTGAACTCACGTACGCCCCAGAAGCTGTTCTCTCTTGCCGCCGTGATGCAGCTTGAATGATTTTGTGTATAAGGAATAATCGCCCTGGACGCTGATTATGCAATCACAAGCAGCGGCCCGACGGAATAAAGTGGGAATAAGATAAGTTTTCTTTAGAGGGAAGTAAAATCCCCGATGGGTCAATCTGCAAAATTTCGCCAGATTTCCTGGATATCTTCTATCAGATAGCCGCGGTACAGCAAAAATCGCTGGATTTTAACTTTTTCAGTAAAGGCGGTAGGTAACGGTTCGCCGTATTTACGCTGCGCCTGCTCTTTCGCCAGCGCCGCCCAGTCGATTTCACACTCGCGCATCGCGCTTTCGATGTCGCTGCGGCCAATGCCCTTTTGATTCAACTCCTGCCGGATACGTGCCGGCCCGTAGCCCTTGCGGCTCCGGCTGGCAATAAACTGGCGAACAAAACGCTGGTCATCAAGATAGCGGTTTTCCAGGCACCAGCCGACCACCTGTTCGAGCTCTTCCGGCGTGATGTCCAGCTTTTCAGGGCCGTTTTTACTCATTACCGGCGCCGCCAGCTTACGCCGAAGCTCCTGTTCGCTATGATCGCGCATCGCCAGAATACGAATTGCGCGATCCAACAGACGCGCATAGCCGGAGCGGCGTGGTGAAGTCTCAGTCACAGGCACCTCGATAATCTAAGAAAAGCAAAAGGGCCGCATCAGCAGCCCTTTGTCACTCTTTTAGACGATATCAGAAATCTTGTTCGGTTTCTTCTGCGTCGTTGCCGTCAACCGCGAAGTCCGGCGTGGAGTCCTGGTTGTTGAGCAGCAGTTCGCGAACTTTCTTCTCAATTTCTTTCGCCGCCGCCGGGTTATCTTTCAGCCAGGAGATTGCGTTCGCTTTACCCTGACCGATTTTGTCGCCGTTGTAGCTATACCAGGCGCCCGCTTTTTCAATCAGCTTCTCTTTCACGCCGAGGTCAACCAGCTCGCCGAAGAAGTTGATGCCTTCACCGTAGAGGATCTGGAATTCAGCCTGTTTGAACGGCGCGGCGATTTTGTTTTTCACCACTTTCACTCGGGTTTCGCTGCCGACAACGTTGTCGCCCTCTTTCACCGCGCCGATGCGGCGAATGTCCAGACGCACGGAAGCGTAGAACTTCAGCGCGTTACCACCGGTGGTGGTTTCCGGGTTACCGAACATCACGCCGATTTTCATACGGATCTGATTGATGAAGATCAGCAGTGTGTTGGACTGCTTCAGGTTACCAGCCAGTTTACGCATCGCCTGGCTCATCATACGCGCCGCGAGGCCCATGTGAGAGTCGCCGATTTCGCCTTCGATTTCCGCCTTCGGCGTCAGCGCCGCCACGGAGTCGACGACGATAACGTCTACCGCGCCGGAACGCGCCAGCGCGTCACAGATTTCCAGCGCCTGCTCGCCGGTATCCGGCTGGGAGCACAGCAGGTTGTCGATATCAACGCCCAGCTTGCGGGCATATACCGGATCCAGCGCGTGTTCGGCATCGATGAACGCACAGGTTTTGCCTTCACGCTGCGCTGCGGCGATAACCTGCAGCGTCAGGGTAGTTTTACCCGATGATTCCGGCCCGTAGATCTCAACGATACGGCCCATTGGCAGACCGCCTGCGCCGAGCGCGATATCCAGAGAAAGCGAACCGGTGGAGATGGTTTCCACGTCCATGGAACGGTCTTCACCCAGGCGCATGATGGAGCCTTTACCGAATTGCTTTTCGATCTGGCCCAGTGCTGCCGCCAACGCTTTCTGTTTGTTTTCGTCGATCGCCATTGTTACTCCTGTCATGCGAGGTGAAGCGCGTTCGCTTCGCCGTTAATATTTGTTCAGTTGAGGCAATTATACTGTATGGTCATACAGTATCAAGTATTTTGTAGAAATTGTTGCCAGAGCAGATTTAACGCATAGGCCGTCGCCTGACGACGCACCGCTTCGCGGTCTCCGGCAAAGCATTCGCGGCGGGTCACGCCCTGCCCGTTCGCACAGGCGACGCCGAACCACACGGTGCCGACGGGCTTCTCCGCGCTGCCGCCGTCCGGGCCGGCGATACCGCTGACCGATACCGCATAGGTGGCGCGCGCCGCGCGTAGCGCGCCAATTGCCATCTCGACAACCACCGGTTCGCTCACCGCGCCGTTATCCAGTAACGTCACTTCGCTCACGCCAATCATCTGCGATTTGGCTTCGTTGCTATAGGTCACGAAACCGCGCTCAAACCACGCTGAGCTACCGGCAATATCGGTCAGCGCTTTGGCTATCCAGCCGCCGGTGCAGGACTCCGCGGTGGTCACCGTCGCGCCCTGCGCTTTCAGCGCCAGCCCAATCTGTTCGCTTAGCTGCATTAATTCTGAATCGGTCATTTTCGCCCCGCTTAAGCCAGATAAAGAGGCCATCAAAGATAGCACTTTCGGCAGAGATATGGGGACGAGCTGGTGATTTTACGAGGGGGGATCCAAAAATGGGCCGTCCCGCTGCAACCAGGACGACCAGACAACCCGTTACTTCATACTATTGACGATGAGCTCGACGTTATGGCGCAGCATTTTAACGTAGCTATCGGCCACGCCGCCCGGCTTAGACAGCGCTTCCGGATAGAGTTCGCCGCCCGGTTGCGCCCCCGTCGCGCCAGCGATTTGCTGCACCAGACGCGGGTCCAGCTGGTTCTCCATAAACCAGGTATGCACGCCATCGGCTTTGATTTGCTTAATCAACGCCGCCACCTGCGCCGCGCTGGCTTCGCTCTCGGATGAGAGTCCCTGCGGCGCGAGGAACGTCACGTTGTAAGCGCGGCCAAAATAGCCGAAAGCATCATGGCTGGTCAGCACTTTACGCTTCGCCTGCGGGATGGCGCTAAACTGCGCCTTCGCCCAGCCGTCAATTGCCGTCAGCTGCTCGATATAACGCTTACCGCTGCTCTGGAGCGCCGTTTTATCCTGCGGGTCGGCTTTCACCAGGCCATCAAGGATATTCTGCGCGTACAACGCGCCATTAGCGGCGCTATTCCAGGCGTGCGGATCGGTCACCGTTTTACCGTCTTCATCAAGGGTATGCGTCTTAACCCCTTTTGACGCCACCACTAATTCGCCCTTAAAACCGGACGCTTTCACCAGCCGATCCAGCCACCCTTCCAGACCAAGCCCGTTGACCACCACCACGTCGGCTTTGCTGAGCAGCGCGCTATCCTTCGGTGAAGGTTCAAAGGTGTGCGGATCGCCATCCGGCCCTACCAGCGTATCGACATGAACATGCTCGCCGCCGACCTGCTGCACCATATCGCCCAGCACCGAAAAGCTGCTTACCACGTTCAGCGTTTTTGCTATCGCCCCCTGCGCCATCAGCCCCACGGCTAACGCCATCACCACTGCACTTCGTTTCATCATTTCCTTACCCCATTAATTTGCGCCAGCCAACGACCAGCCGGCTGCGCGTGCCAAAAAACACTGAAATAAAAAACAGTACGCTGGCGGTCAGCACGATGGCGGGCCCGGCGGGTAAATTCACTGCCCACGAAAGGCTCAATCCCATCCAGGCGCAAAACGCGCCGATCGCCGCCGCCAGCAACAAAATGCCCGGCAGCGTTCGTGCCCAGCAGCGCGCCGCTACCGCGGGCAACATCATCAGCCCTACCGCCATTAGCGTGCCGAGCACCTGGAACCCCGCCACCAGATTCAGTACCAATAGCGCGAGAAACAGGCCGTGCAGCAGCGCCGGTAGCCGCCGCGCGTTGACCTGTAGCCAGGCGCTATCGAACGCCTCGCTGACCAGCCCGCGATAAAACAGCGCAATGCACAGCAGCGTCAGGCTCGCCACGCCGGTGACAAAGAACGCCGCGTCGCTATCCACCGCCAGAATCGAACCAAACAGCAGGTGCAGCAGATCGACGCTGGAGCCGCGCAGCGAGACCAGCGTGACGCCAAGCGCCAGCGAGCCGAGGTAAAACCCGGCAAAACTGGCGTCCTCTTTGAGCGGCGTTCGCCGACTGACCCACCCCGCCACCAGCGCCACCGCGATCCCGGCGATAAATCCGCCAACGCTCATCGCCAGCAGCGACATGCCGTTAAGGAGATAACCCGCCGCCACTCCCGGCAGAATGGCGTGCGACAGCGCATCGCCCATCAGGCTCATCCGTCGCAGCAGCAATAGCACGCCTAACATGGTGGTGCTCAGCGACAGCGCGAAGCACACCACCAGCGCCCGGCGCATAAAGCCAAATTCAATAAAAGGTTGAAAAAAGGTATGCCAGATCATGCCTGCCTCGCGGTGTTGAAGGCGGGAAGCACGCTTGACGTCTCGCCCCAGCGCGCGTGCAAAGGTTCAAGCAGCAGCGTCTCGGGAAAGAAATCGGCCACGCACTGGTTATCGTGCAGCACCGCCAGTATCGTTTGCCCCTGGCGGTGCATATCGACAATAAGCGCCATCAGTTCGCGGCTGGTGGCCTCATCGACGCCGGTAAACGGCTCGTCCAACATCACCAGCGGCGCCTGTTGCACCATCACCCTGGCAAAGAGCATGCGCTGGAACTGGCCGCCCGAGAGCTCTTCAATCGGCGTATTGGCCAGCGCGCTGAGCCCCACCCGCTCGAGCGCCGCGGCGATGCGCTGACGCTCGTCGTCGCCCAGACCGCGCAGCAGCGAGACCCGCGGCCAGGCCCCCTGGCTGACGACATCGCGCACCAGCAGCGGAAACTGTGATTCCAGGGCATGGCGCTGCGCCAGCCAGCCGACCACGGGCCGCCCTTTGCGCCAGTTAAGCCGTCCGCTAACCGGCGGAATAAATCCAGCCAGCGTTTTCAGCAGCGTCGATTTACCGCAGCCATTAAGCCCGACAATCGCCGTCAGGCTTCCCGCCGCAATCACGCCGCTCATCGCCGGAGTGATTGCCATGCCTTCATACCCGGCAACCAGATGATCCAACTCAATCATGGCAGCGCCACCGCCCACCATGTGGCCAGCCATAGCGCCGCCAGCAGTCCGCAGGCGATTGCCACGCGCGCCGCGCCGGATGCCATAAAAACCGATGTGAACATATTCCCGCCCCAATAAAATGTTATAACATAACGATATGGGATTCAGAAAAGAATGTAAATCTGCGTCAGCAAGAGGAAATGTAACAAAGGTCAACAAAAGGCATGCAGAAGGGAAAAAACGGATGGATAAGCGCGGCGTCCCGGGGCTACCAACCGGATACCAGACCGTAGCCCGGATAAGGCGCTACGCGCCGCCATCCGGGGAACTCGAAATATGTCGGCTGGATGAAAGGATCAATACCCGCCGCGGGCCTGCGAAACCGCCAGCCCCAGCTGCCAGACAGCCATCGCGTAGTGGGTGCTGTGGTTATATCGGGTGATAGTGTAGAAGTTCGGCAGACCATACCAGTACTGGTACCCGGTGCCGATATCCAGCCGCAGCAGACTGGCCTGCTGATGGTTGCCAAGCGGCTGCGTTGGGGTTAATCCCGCCGCCGACAGCTGTGAAACGCTGTATTTGGTTTTAAAGCCGTTATCCAGACCCGGCGCCTGGCCCAGCGCCTGCACCGCGACGGTATCGCCGCTCACCCAACCGTGCTGTTTAAAGTAGTTCGCCACGCTACCGATGGCATCAACCGGATCCCACAGGTTGATATGACCGTCGCCGTTGAAGTCCACCGCGTATTGCTTATACGACGACGGCATAAACTGGCCGTAGCCCATCGCGCCGGCAAAGGAGCCTTTCAGATCCAGCGGGTCATCGCTTTCGCTGCGCGCCATCAGCAGGAAGGTTTCCAGCTCAGAGGAGAAATATTCAGCGCGGCGCGGATAGTTAAACGACAGCGTCGCCAGCGCATCGAGGATGCGGGTTTTGCCCATCACCCGGCCCCAACGGGTTTCCACGCCGATAATGCCGACGATGATTTCCGGCGGTACGCCGTAGACCTGATACGCGCGGTTCAGCGCGTCCTGATACTGGTTCCAGAACACCACGCCGTTCTGCACGTTATCCGGCGTAATAAACTGTTTCTTATAGCGTAACCAGGCGCCGTTTGGCCCGGTCGGCGGCAGCCCGCTCGGCGCCTGGCGATCCATCAGTCGCAGCACGTAGTCCAGGCGCTTAGCCTGCGACAGGATCTCCTGGAGCTGCTGTCTATCGAAGCCGTGCTTCGCCACCATCTTATCGATGAACTGCGCCGCCGCTGGGTTATTGGCGAAATCGCCGCCCATCTGCATCACGTTATGCTGCGGTTCCAGCAAAAAGCCGCCGGTTCCGCTCGCCATCTCCGCTTCCGCGGGGGTCTTAGGTTTGCTGCTGCAGGCAGCGAGAAGTGCACATAAAGGGAGTAAAGCCAGATAGCGACGCTTCAACATGGGAATTCCATTTAACAAAATCGGCAAAGGGTAATTATGGTAAAGCATGCGCCCGCCAACAAGGAAGCGGCAATACATTTGCAGACAAAATAGTCCTTTTTTTGCACGTTCTCCGAGTTCGATCCGCACGATAATTTTTTCACTCATCGCGCACAAACTTTCAAAATAAAATATTTATCTTTCATTTTGAGATCAATTTAACACTTTTAAACCTTTCAAAGTGATTAAAATCAGCCTCCAGTTAGCAAGAAAAATAACACGCTGAAGGAGAGAACAATGATTGAAATCGTTACCCACGGCGCTGAGTGGTTCATCGGCCTGTTTCAGAAAGGCGGCGAGGTGTTTACCGGTATGGTGACCGGTATCCTGCCGCTGCTGATAAGCCTGCTGGTGATCATGAACGCGCTGATCAACTTTATCGGCCAGCAGCGGATCGAAAAGCTGGCGCAGCGCTGCGCCGGCAACCCGCTTACCCGTTACCTGCTGCTGCCCTGCATCGGCACCTTTGTCTTCTGCAATCCCATGACCTTAAGCCTTGGCCGCTTTATGCCGGAGAAATACAAACCGAGCTACTACGCGGCGGCCTCCTATAGCTGTCATTCGATGAACGGGCTGTTTCCGCACATCAACCCCGGCGAGCTGTTTGTTTATCTCGGCATCGCCAACGGCCTCACCACGCTAGGCCTGCCGCTTGGCCCGCTGGCGGTGAGCTACCTGCTGGTTGGCCTGGTAACCAACTTCTTCCGCGGCTGGGTCACCGACCTGACCACCTCTATTTTCGAGAGAAAAATGGCGATTCAACTTGACCAGAAAGTGCGTCTGTCAGGAGCGACATCATGACCCGTATTCGTATTGAAAAAGGGACCGGCGGTTGGGGCGGCCCGCTTGAACTCGACGTTGTTGAGGGCAAAAAGATTGTCTATATCACCGCAGGCACCCGCCCGGCGATCGTCGATACGCTCGCCAGCCTGACCGGCTGGCAGGCGGTTGATGGATTTAAAGAAGGTGAACCGGCGGAAAGCGAAATTGGCCTCGCCATTATTGACTGCGGCGGCACCCTGCGTTGCGGCCTCTACCCGAAGCGCCGTATTCCGACCATCAACATCCACGCCACCGGTAAATCCGGGCCGCTGGCGCAGTATATCGTCGAAGATATTTACGTCTCCGGAGTCAAAGAAGAGAACATCAAACTGCTGGAAGATAGCGGCGAGACGGCAGTGCACCCACTCCCCGCCGCGGGCCGCGATTACGATGCCAGCAAGAAGATTACCGAACAGAGCGACGGCCTGCTGGCTAAGGTCGGGATGGGGATGGGATCGGTGGTTGCGGTACTGTTCCAGGCCGGGCGTGACACCATTGATACGGTGCTGAAAACCATTCTGCCGTTTATGGCCTTCGTCTCGGCGCTGATCGGCATCATCATGGCCTCCGGCATCGGCGACTGGATTGCCCACGGCCTGGCGCCGCTCGCCAGCCATCCGCTGGGGCTGGTGACGCTGGCGCTGATCTGCTCCTTCCCGTTGTTATCGCCGTTTCTCGGCCCCGGTGCGGTGATAGCCCAGGTGATCGGCGTGCTGATTGGCGTCCAGATCGGCCTTGGCAACATTCCACCGCATCTCGCCCTACCCGCGCTGTTTGCCATTAATGCCCAGGCCGCCTGCGATTTTATCCCGGTAGGCCTGTCGCTGGCCGAAGCCCGTCAGGATACCGTACGCGTCGGCGTGCCGTCGGTGCTGGTCAGCCGCTTCCTCACCGGCGCGCCAACCGTGCTGATCGCGTGGTTCGTTTCCGGATTTATTTACCAATAAGAGGTTCCTGAAGATGACCGTCATTTACCACACCACTATTACCCGTATCGGCGCCAGCGCGGCGACGGCGCTGGAAGAACAGATGCTTATTACCTTCCGCGAGGGCGCACCGGCGGATATCGAAGAGTATTGCTTTATTCACAACCACGGCGAGCTTGCCGGCCCTTTGGTACCGGGCGCAGAGCTACAGCTCGGCGATCGGCATTATCCGGTGACCGCCGTCGGCGAGGTCGCCGAGCAAAACCTGCGCGAGCTGGGCCACATCACCCTGCGCTTTGACGGCCATCGTCAGGCGGAGTTTCCCGGAACCGTTCACGTCGCGGGCCCGGTACCGGACGCCATCGCGACCGGCTGTGTACTGAAATTTGTTGCTTAGAAGGAGAGAAAGATGAATCAGGTTGCTGTTGTCATTGGTGGCGGACAAACCTTAGGAGAGTTTCTGTGCCGCGGTCTAGCCGCCGAGGGCTACCGCGTGGCGGTGGTCGATATCCAAAGTGAAAAAGCCAGCCGCGTCGCCCAGGAGATCAACGCTGAATATGGCGAAGGTACGGCATACGGCTTCGGCGCCGACGCCACCAGCGAAGCCAGCGTCACGGCGCTGGCTCACGGCGTGGATGAGATTTTCACGCGCGTCGATCTCCTGGTCTACAGCGCCGGTATCGCTAAGGCCGCCTTTATTAGCGACTTCGCGCTGGGCGATTTTGACCGCTCACTGCAGGTCAACCTGGTGGGCTATTTCCTCTGCGCCCGCGAGTTCTCACGGCTGATGATCCGCGATGGCATTAAAGGTCGCATCATTCAGATCAACTCGAAATCCGGCAAAGTCGGCAGTAAGCATAACTCAGGCTATAGCGCGGCGAAGTTCGGCGGAGTCGGGCTGACCCAGTCGCTGGCGCTGGATCTGGCGGAATACGGCATTACCGTGCATTCGCTGATGCTCGGCAATCTGTTGAAATCACCGATGTTCCAGTCGCTGCTGCCGCAGTACGCCACCAAGCTCGGCATTGATGAGAGCGAAGTCGAGCAGTACTACATCGATAAGGTGCCGTTGAAACGCGGCTGCGATTACCAGGATGTGCTGAACGTGTTGATGTTCTACGCCAGCCCGCAGGCATCGTACTGCACCGGGCAGTCGATTAACGTCACCGGCGGCCAGGTGATGTTTTAAAAGGTTCCCGGATGGCGCTGCGCTTATCCGGGCAACAAAACTGTAGGTCGGGTAAGGCGTTAGCCGCCACCCGACAAAAAACGGTACCCGGGTTGTACCCGGCATCACACCTTCAGGAGACATTATGGTTACCGCACTCATTACCGTCGCCGCTATTGCCTGGCTTTGCCAACTGGCGTTCGGCGGCTGGCAGATCCGCCGCTTCAATCGCGCCTTTGATAGCCTTTGCCAGCAGGGCCGCGTCGGCGTCGGCCGCTCCTCCGGGCGCTTTAAACCGCGCGCGATTGTCGCTATCGCCGTCGATGAAAACGATCGTATTTGCGATACGCTGTTGATGAAGGGACTCACCGTCTTCGCCAGTCCGCAAAAAATCCCCACGCTTAGCGGTAAACATCTCGAGGAATTGCAGCCTGATGTGATCTTTCCCAATGATCCGCTCTGTCAGAATGCACTATCATTAGCGCTTAATCCGAAACATGCATAATTTCGTTGTGAAAGTTAATATCTTGCGAAATTATCACTTCGAAACTTAAACGCAGGATACAACGCCTATGAAACCACGTCAGCGCCAGGCAGCCATTCTCGAGTACCTGCAATCGCAGGGCAAATGCTCGGTCGAAGAGCTGGCGCAACACTTCGACACCACCGGCACCACTATCCGCAAGGATCTGGTGATTCTGGAGAATGCCGGGACCGTCATCCGCACCTACGGCGGCGTAGTGTTAAATAAAGACGAGGCCGACCCGCCTATCGACCACAAGACGCTGATCAACACCCATAAGAAAGCGCAGATTGCCGAGGCCGCCGTGCGATACATCCACGATGGCGATTCAATTATCCTCGACGCCGGCAGCACCGTGCTGCAGATGGTGCCATTGCTGAGCCGCTTCAATAACATCACGGTGATGACCAACAGCCTGCATATCGTCAACGCGCTTTCCGAGCTGGATAACGAGCAGACCATCCTGATGCCGGGCGGCACCTTCCGTAAAAAATCGGCCTCCTTTCACGGCCAACTGGCGGAAAACGCCTTCGAACAATTCAGCTTCGACAAGCTGTTTATGGGCACCGACGGCATTGATCTGGTCGCGGGCGTCACCACCTTTAACGAGGTCTATACCGTAAGTAAGGCGATGTGCAACGCCGCCCGCGAAGTGATCCTGATGGCCGACTCATCCAAGTTTGGCCGTAAAAGTCCCAACATTGTCTGCGGTCTTGAACGCGTGGATAAATTGATTACCGATGCCGATATTGACCCTGAATTCCAGCGGGCGTTGGAAGCCAAAGGTATTGAAGTCATTATTACTGGAGAACATCATGAGTAACTTTTTGTTAGAGGCCGGACGCCAGACCCTGATGCTTGAGCTGCAGGAGGCGAGCCGCCTGCCGGAACGCCTGGGCGACGACTTCATCCGCGCGGCGGAAACCATTATCCACTGCGAGGGCAAACTGATTGTCTCCGGTATCGGTAAATCCGGCCACATCGGTAAAAAGCTGGCGGCAACCTTCGCCAGCACCGGCACCCCGGCCTTTTTCGTCCATCCGGCGGAAGCCCTGCACGGCGATCTCGGTATGCTCGATAGCCGCGACGTGATGCTGTTTATCTCCTACTCCGGTAGCGCGAAAGAGCTGGATCTCATCGTGCCGCGGCTGGAAGAGAAATCCATTCCGCTGCTGGCGATGACCGGCAAATCCACCTCGCCGCTGGCGCTGGCGGCGAAAGCGGTGCTGGATATCGCCGTGGAGCGCGAAGCCTGCCCGATGCATCTGGCGCCGACCTCCAGCACCGTCAACACGCTGATGCTGGGCGACGCGCTGGCGATGGCGGTGATGCAGGCGCGCGGTTTCAATGAAGAAGATTTCGCCCGTTCCCACCCGGCGGGCGCCCTCGGCGCGCGTCTGCTGAACAAAGTGCATCACCTGATGCGCCGCGACGAAGAAGTGCCGCGGGTCAATGCCGAGGCCAACGTCATGGACGCCATGCTTGAACTAAGCCGAACCGGGCTCGGCCTGGTGGCGGTCTGCGATGAAGCCAACCGCGTGCAGGGCGTTTTCACCGACGGCGACCTGCGCCGCTGGCTGGTTGCTGGCGGTACGCTCAACGATAGCGTCACTCGGGCGATGACCCGCAACGGCGTAACGCTGCAAGCGGAAAGCCGCGCGGTGGAAGCCAAAGAGCGGCTGATGAAACACAAAATCAGCGCCGCGCCGGTCGTGGATGAAAACGGCCAACTGGTCGGCGCCATCAACCTGCAGAACTTTTACCAGGCAGGGATCCTTTAAGCCCCAGTCGTTTCGCCAGCCGATGCAGGTTGGCGACGTCCAGCTCCAGCGCACGGGCGGTCGCCGCCCAGTTGCGCTGGTTCGCCTCCAGGGCGCGGCTAATCGCTTCTCGCTGAAAAGAGTCAGTCGCCTCGCGCAAATTGACGTTTTCCGTCGCCGGCGCCGCTGCCGCCGTCTCAGTCGGCAACATCGGCGCCGTCACCGCAAACTGGAAATGCTGCGGCTCCAGTACCACTTCATCACCGGCCTGGGTGGCCCGCGCCAGCACCACCGCCCGGTGAATAGCATGCTCCAGTTCGCGCACGTTGCCCGGCCAGGACCACTGCTGCAGCCTGTTTCGCGCCGCCTCAGCCAAAATGACCCGCGCCAGCCCCATCCGCAGGCGGCACTGCTCACAGAAATAGCCCGCCAGCAGCACCACATCGTTCTCCCGTTCGCGTAGCGCCGGAACCGACAGCGGGAAGACGCTCAGCCGATGGTACAGATCGGCACGAAAGCGCCCTTCCACCACCTCCTGGCGCAGATCGCGGTTCGTCGCCGCCAGCACCCGCACATCGACCCGCAGGCTGCGGTCATCGCCGACGCGCTGAATATCGCCATACTGCAACACGCGCAGCAGCTTCGCCTGCAACGCCAGCGACAGTTCGCCGATTTCATCAAGGAACAGGGTGCCGTTATCAGCCATCTCAAATTTACCGCTGCGGTTGCTGATAGCCCCGGTAAATGCCCCTTTAACATGGCCGAACAGCTCGCTCTCCGCCACGCTTTCCGGCAGCGCCGCGCAGTTGAGATAGACCAGCGGATTGGCGGCTCGCGGCGATCCCTGGTGCACCGCCTTCGCCACCAGCTCTTTACCGGTGCCGGTTTCGCCGCTTATCAGCACGTTTAAATCCGAGGCGGCGACGATATCGATCTCTTTTTTCAGCTGCAGCATGGGCGCCGACAGGCCGATAATCTCCTGACGCTCAGGCTGCGCGTCATTCACCGGTTGCACCGGCAACACATTTTGCGCCTCTAGGCGGGCGATGAGCAGCGCGTTATTCAAGGCGCCAGCCACCAGCGCGGCAATCAGCCGCAGCTCTTCATCGCTGAAACTATCGAAACGATCGGCATCCATACCATCAAGGGTCAGCGCGCCAATCAGCGTCTGTCCGGCAAACAGCGGCAGGCCAACGCAGGCGTGAACCTTCAGGCTCTCATGACCGGGGATCAGCCCGTCGTAGGGGTCAGGCAAATCGCTATCCGCCGGGAAGCGCACCACATCCCCGGCGCGCGCAATCGCCTCAAGCCGCGGGTGTCCTTCCAGGGCAAAGCGCCGACCGAGCACATCCTGCGCCAGGCCATCGATCGCCAGCGGCACAAACTGATGCGCCTCATAGCGCAGCAGCGCTGAGGCATCGCAGCCGAGGATCTGCCGCAGGGTAGTAATCAGGCGCGAAAAACGGTCGGCATGACCGATATCGCTTTGTAAATCAATGGCGATTCTCGCCAACTCGTCGACGGAAAAACTCATTGCCGCTCCATTGTCATTGTGACAATACACATTGTCATAACGACTATTTTAATCATTGTCATTTTGACAGCAACTAAAATCAGAAAAAATTAAAAATAGCTAATTATCAATGAATTAAAAATTTGGCACGCAACTTGATATAAGCCAATCAACTGAGTTTAAACACACTGTATTGATTGAGGTTGCTATGTCTATTGCGGTTAAAAATAACATTCTTTGGGTTGGCCAACGCGATTGGGAAGTGCGTGATTTCCACGGTACCGAATATAAAACGCTGCGCGGCAGCAGCTACAACAGCTATCTCATTCGCGAGGAGAAAAACGTGCTGATCGATACCGTCGATCATAAATTCAGCCGCGAGTTCGTGCAGAACCTGCGCAGCGAAATCGATCTGGCTGACCTCGACTATATCGTCATTAACCACGCCGAAGAGGACCATGCCGGCGCGCTGACCGAACTGATGATGCAGATCCCGGATACGCCGATTTACTGCACCGCCAACGCCATCGACTCGATCAACGGCCACCATCATCATCCGGAGTGGAACTTCCACGTGGTGAAAACCGGCGATACTCTCGATATCGGTAATGATAAACAGCTGATCTTCGTGGAAACGCCGATGCTGCACTGGCCTGACAGCATGATGACCTACCTGACCGGCGACGCGGTGCTGTTCAGCAACGACGCCTTCGGCCAGCACTACTGCGACGAACACCTGTTCAACGATGAAGTGGACCAGATTGAACTGTACGAACAGTGCCAGCGCTACTACGCCAACATCCTGACGCCCTTCAGCCGCCTGGTGACGCCGAAAATTACCGAAATCCTCGGCTTCAACCTGCCGGTGGATATGATTGCCACCTCCCACGGCGTGGTCTGGCGCGATAACCCGACGCAAATCGTCGAGAAATACCTCGAGTGGGCGGCGGATTACCAGGAAGATCGTATCACCCTCTTCTACGACACCATGTCCAATAACACCCGCATGATGGCGGACGCCATCGCTCAGGGGATCACTGAAGTCGACCCGCGGGTAGCGGTAAAAATCTTCAACGTCGCCCGCAGCGACAAAAACGACATTCTCACCAATGTTTTCCGCTCGAAAGGCGTGCTGGTGGGCACCTCCACCATGAACAACGTGATGATGCCGAAAATCGCCGGGCTGGTGGAAGAGATGACCGGGTTGCGTTTTCGCAATAAACGCGCCAGCGCCTTTGGCTCACACGGCTGGAGCGGCGGCGCGGTAGACCGTCTGTCCACCCGCCTGCAGGATGCCGGCTTTGAGATGTCGCTGAGCCTGAAAGCCAAATGGCGCCCGGATATCGACGCGCTGGAACTGTGCCGCCAACACGGTCGCGACATCGCCCGCCAGTGGGCCCTCTCTCCGCTGCCGGTTGCTGAAGCAGCGACAACGCCGGAACCACAGGATTGTGTCTGCGCCGCCGCCGCGGCCGCTGACCTCGGTCCCATGATGCAGTGCAGCGTGTGCCAGTGGGTCTATGACCCGGCGAAAGGCGAACCTAACCAGGATGTACAGCCGGGTACGCCGTGGAATGAAGTGCCGGACAATTTCCTCTGCCCTGAGTGTTCTCTTGGCAAAGATGTCTTTGACGTACTGGCAACGGAGGCAAAATGAGTGATGGCATCGTCATCATCGGCTCGGGCTTCGCGGCCCGCCAGCTGGTGAAAAATATCCGTAAGCAGGATACGCAAATCCCGCTGACGTTAATCGCC
This sequence comes from Klebsiella sp. CN_Kp088, assembly GCF_040064335.1. Taxonomy (NCBI): domain Bacteria; kingdom Pseudomonadati; phylum Pseudomonadota; class Gammaproteobacteria; order Enterobacterales; family Enterobacteriaceae; genus Klebsiella; species Klebsiella sp. CN_Kp088. Next base: position 18,620 of record NZ_JBEAIQ010000017.1, read on the forward strand.
GCCGATAGCATGGATGAATACAACAAACCGGACCTCAGCCATGTCATCAGCCGCGGGCAGAAGGCCGACGATCTGACCCTGCAAAGCGCCGGCGAGTTCGCCGAGCAGTACAATCTGCGTCTGTTTCCCCATACCTGGGTAAGCGATATCGACGCCGAAAACCGGTTAGTGAAGAGCCAGGATAACCAGTGGCGCTACGACAAACTGGTGCTGGCCACCGGCGCGACGCCGTTTATCCCGCCGGTGCCGGGACGCGAGCTGATGCTGACGCTGAACAGCCAGCGCGAATATGGCGCGGCGCAGAGCCAGCTGCACGACGCGAAGCGCGTGCTGATCGTCGGCGGCGGCCTGATTGGCTGTGAACTGGCGATGGATTTCTGCCGCGCTGGTAAAGCGGTAACGGTAGTCGACAATTCAGCCAGCGTGCTGGCGGCGCTGATGCCGCCGGAGGCCAGCAGCCGCCTGCAGCATCGGCTTACCGAGATGGGCGTACATCTGATGCTCAAGGCGCAGCTTGAGGGGTTAGAGCAAACCGCCGATGGAATTCGCGTCAGTCTCGATCGCCAGCGCGCGATAACCGTCGATGCGGTGGTGGCCGCCGCCGGCCTGCGCCCGGAAACGTCGCTGGCGCGCCATGCCGGATTGCAGATTAACCGCGGCGTGGTGGTCAATAATCAACTGCAAACCAGCGACCCGGCGATTTATGCGCTCGGCGACTGTGCGGAAATCAACGGTACGGTACTGCCGTTCCTGCAGCCGATTTTACTCAGCGCCATGTGCCTGAGTAAAAACCTGCTGGCGCAAACGGGCGAGCTCACCTTGCCGCCAATGCTGGTGAAAGTGAAAACGCCGGATCTGCCGCTGCATCTGGCCGGTGACACCCGCCGCGACGATCTGACGTGGAATATCGTGGCCGCCAAAGAGGGGCTGGTGGCGAAAGGCGTGGATGCCGAAAACCAGCTGCGGGCCTTTGTGGTGAGCGAAGATAAGATGAAGGAAGCCTTTGCGCTGCTCAAGCAACTGGTGAGGTGATGGTTTTCCCGGCTTGCGGCGTAAACGCCTTAGCCGGGCTACGGTATTGTCCTGGTAGCCCGGCTAAGCGCAGCGCAAGCCGGGAAAATAACCAGCCTAGCGCGCCAGATTATCGTAGCCGCGCCAGCGATAATTTAGCACCGACAGCGCCCAACAAACGACGAACAACCCCACCACCACAAACCCGGCATCGCCGAGGTTATCGTTTAACGCCCCTACCCAGCGCCACACCCCGCCGCTTAGGGCGAACTTATCCATTAACAGCCCCAGCGCCTCCAGGCCGCCGATAAACAGCGCCACCACCACCGAGGTGCCGGTGATGGTCATATTGTAATAGAGCTTGCGCTGCGGCTTGCTGAACGCCCAACCGTAGGCGCCGACCATCAACACATTATCAAGCGTATCCACCAGCGCCATGCCGCTGGCGAACAGCGCCGGGAAGACCATTATCGACCAAATCGAAATGCCGCTCGACGCGCCGGCGGCGGAAATACCCAGCACGCCGATTTCGGTGGCGGTATCAAAGCCGAGGCCGAACAAAAAACCCACCAGATACATCTGCCAGCTGCGGCTTATCAGCCGGAAGGTCTTGCCAAACAGCCAGCTCATCATGCCGCCGCCGCTGACGATTTCGTCGCTGACCTTTTCACCGCGCTTCCATGCCTGGAAGCTGCGCCATACGCTGCGCAAAATCACCAGATTGACCAGCGCCATTGCCAGCAGAAACAGCGCCGATACCGCAGTGCCAATCACGCTACCGGTTTCGTGTAGCCAGCTCATCTGCTGGCTGAAGGCGGTGGCCGTCGCGGCGATCGCCGCCGACGCCAGCACCACGATCGACGAATGCCCTAGCGAGAACCACGCCCCGACGCCAAACGGCCGCCGCCCCTGCTGCATCATTTTGCGGGTGACGTTATCAATCGCCGCAATATGATCGGCGTCGACCGCATGGCGCAGGCCGTAACCCCAGGCCAGCAGACTGGCGGCCATCAATGCCCCGCTGTCGCCAAACGCCTGAAACGCCCATAGCCAGGCCAGGGCGTTCGCGGCGATAAGTCCCAGAACCAGCGCCGCCGCACGCGGCTGTTGGCGTAAAATCATCGTTATCATCTTAAATCCTTTGAGACTGCCAGCGGGCGGCGGCCACCACCGCCTGACCGTAGGCGATCGCGCCATCGCCAGCAGGAAGCTGCTGCGGCAAAAGCAAAGTAAAATCAGAGAGGTAATCGCTGAGGCGGGCGGCGAGCAGCTGATTATGCAGTACGCCGCCGCTACAAACGATCGTCGCGATCCCGCAGGAAGCGGCGCGGTCGCGCGCCAGCGCCGCCAGCCCGCAGGCCAGCGCATCATGAAAGGCCCAGGCTTTCTGCGCGGGCGTCGCCTGCCAGCGCAACCACTGTCGCCAGAAGGTGGCTAAATCCAGCTCGTCGCCGCGCCAGGGCAGCGTGACCGGATGGCTGACGCCCGGACAACTGGCGGCCAGCGCCTCCAGCCGACAGGCCGCCTCGCCTTCGTAGCTCAGGGTTTCCGGCGCGCAATCCAGCGCGCAGGCGACGGCATCAAACAGCCGTCCGCAGGAAGAGGCGCGCGGCGAATTAATGCCGCGTTCGATGGCCTGCGCCAACAGCGGCCAGTTTCGCTGCCCCAGCGCGGCGGTTTGCGGGTATGACTGCCAGTCGGGAATAAATGCCAGGCACTGGGCCAACAAATTTCGCCACGGCTGGCGCGCCGCCAGATCGCCGCCCGGCAGCGCGACGGCCGGGAGGCCGCCAAGATGTTCGCATTCGCGGTAGTTCACCCGCAGGCATTCGCCGCCCCACAGCGCGCCGTTTTCCCCCATCCCGATGCCATCAAGGGTCAGGGCAATCACATCGCCGCCGTCGAGCGGCCAGCGGTGTTCCGCCAGGCAAGCCGCCGCGTGGGCATGGTGATGCAGTACCGGCTCGACCGGTAACGACATTGACGCCGCCCACCGCGTTGAGCGATAGCCGGGATGGGCGTCAACCGCCACCCGCTGCGGCGCAAACGCATAAATGCTCTGCATTAACCGCAGCGCACTGCGCCACTGTTGCTCGACGCCCTCCTCGCCGAGATCGCCAAAATGCTGGCTCAGCACCGCCTCGTCGCCGCGCGCCAGACAGAAGGTATTTTTCATATCCGCCCCCAGCGCCAGCAGCGGCGGAATATTATCCAGGCCCGGCGGCAGCGGCAGCGCATCCGGCACGTAGCCTCGGGCGCGGCGCAGCATCTCACCGCTTGAGCGCACCAGCGAATCGTCCATACGCTGCACGATATCGCGATTATGTAGCAGAAAACCGTCGGCGATAGCGGCTAAGTCGGTGAGCGCTTCGTGATTACTCAATGCCGGAGGGCGGCCGCTGAGGTTGCCGGAGGTCATCACTATCGGGCGCGCCAGCGCCTGCAGAAGTAAATGCTGCAGCGGATTAGACGGCAGCATCACCCCGACTTCCGCAAGCCCTGGCGCAATCTCGTCACACAGGCCGGGAACCTGCGCTTTAGCCAGCAATACAATCGGCGCGGCGGGCGTGCGCAGCAGCGTTGCCGCCGCGGCGGGTAACCCCATTGCCGTCGGCAGCATTACCGCCAGCGGTTTTGCCGGGCGCCGTTTACGCGCGCGCAGCGCTGCCACCGCCTCGCTATTGCCGGCATCGCAGGCCAGATGAAAACCGCCAATCCCTTTTATCGCCACAATATCGCCCGCCGCCAGCCGCGCGATGGCCGCCTGCAGCGCCGCTTCAGCGAATAGCGTTAGCGTTCCCGCCCGCCACTCCAGCTGTGGGCCGCAATCGGCACAAGCCACCGGCTGGGCGTGAAAACGGCGATCGGCAGGCTGCCGATACTCGGCAGCGCAGCGCGGACACAGCGGGAACGGCGCCATCGCGGTAAAGGGGCGATCGTATGGCATGGCGCGAATAATGGTGAAGCGCGGCCCGCAGTGGGTACAGTTGATAAAGGGGTAGCGGTAGCGGCGTTCTTGCGGATCGTTCATCTCCGCCAGGCACGCCGGGCAGGTTGCGGCATCGGGAACAATCTGCGTGCGCATACTGCCGCCGTCGCTGTGGCGAATGGTGAAATCCTGAGGAAGCCTGTGCCAGTGAAACGGGGTGCAGTCGGTGCTGTCAATGCGCGCCAGCGGCGGGCAGTGACGAGCCAACGCGGCAGAAAAGCCACCGTCGTCGCCGGTCAGTCTGACCAGCACGCCGTCGCCGTCGTTACAGACATCGCCGCCGCGCGCCATTTGCCGCGCCAGTTGCCAGACAAAGGGGCGGAAACCCACCCCCTGCACTTTGCCGCGTATGCGGATTTGCACCCCGTTCATGCGGCGTATTACCAGGCCAGCGCCGTACGGCGACGTTTTTCGAGGTTCATCTGCTCAAGCTTGTTGCGGTCGACGCAAACCAGCGCGTGGGTCGGGCAGGCTTCAATGCAGGCCGGACCGCTATCGCGCTGGTGGCACAGGTCGCACTTGTTGGCTTCGGCTTTTTCCGCCATGACGTTCAACCCGGCGCCGCTGTGGCGAACGACCGGGCGCACCACCACTTCCATCGCCCCATACGGGCAGGCCACGACGCAGGTTTTACAGCCGATGCAGCGCTCCTGCATCACGTGGACAAAGCCTTTATCGCGGCTGATGGCGCCGTTCGGGCAGACGTTGGCGCACGGCGCGTCTTCACATTGACGACAGGCCGTCGCCGTCGACACATTGACGCCTTTGATCACGTGAATACGCGGCAAGAACGACTGCGGCGTCAGCGCGGCGCAATCCTGATTTTCCTGATGAGAGACCACGCAGGCCACTTCACAGGTGCGGCAGCCGATGCATTTGCTCGCATCGGCGATAATGAAACGGTTCATCCATTTCTCCAGCGGAAAGAAGTTAACGCGCCGGATTATGCATAATACGTTCCAACTTTTATTTTATTGAAATATAAGAGAATTAAATTAAACTCCGCTGTCATCGTCACAACTGACGATGACAGATGACGACATCAGGCATGCGGGCCGCGCGCCAACGACTCGCGTTCAATCAGCTCGCCGGGGAAAGTTTGCTGATATTTAAATTCGCCGCCGTCGAGCATAAAGATCAGCCTGTTGATGCTCTCTTTCATCATTTCGGTGACCGGAATTTTAACGCTGGAGAGCGAAGGGATCACATACGGCGCCAGCGCGATGTCATCGAAACCGATCACCGATACCTGCTGCGGCACTGCAATCCCCTGCTGGTGCAGTTGCTTAATCGCGCCGATCGCCATGTCGTCATTACTGGCGACCAGCGCGCTGAAACTGACGCCGCGTTGGCAGAGCGCTTCGACAGCGGCGGCTCCGGTTTGTGGCGTCCAGCGCCCTTCAACGATCATTTCTTGCCGCACGGGAAGCCCCAGTCCTGCCAGCGCGTCTTTATAACCAGAGAGACGCTCAACCCCGGTAGGCGAATCCAGCGAACCGGTGATAAACGCAATGTCGCGATGCCCGCTGGCAATTAACTTTTCAACCGCCATCCGCGCCGAGGCTTTGTGATCGGACCATACGCAGTGGCTGGCGTGGCGGCGCAGGCGACGGTTCAGCACCACAATCGGCTGCTCATGATTGTCGATTATCTCATCCATCTCATCGACGCTAAGAAAGCGCGGATAGATGATGATCGCATCACAGCGCATATCGAGCAGATACTGAATCGCCTCACGCTCCTCTTGCGCGCTGTGTTTGCCATCGGCAAGGATCAGTTGCCGCCCCTGATCTTCCGTCAGCCGCGCCACGTGAAACAGCAGCTCGCTGAAATAAACGCCGTGATAAAGGGTGTTGGTTACCACCAGTCCGATAGTCTGGCTTTTTTTGGTCGCCAGATTACGCGCCAGCAGATTCGGCCGATAACCGCTTTCGGCAATTGCCTGAAACACCCGGTCTTTGGTTTCCTGGCTGACATAGCCGTTGCCCGACAGCACCCGCGACACGGTCGCCTTTGATACTCCCGCGCGCTTCGCAACCTCCAGCATCGTTGCCATGGGGTTCTTCCTGTAACTTAAGTTGCCTGCAGTGTACTGCACGTCTCGCTGTTTTTCAGCAGTCGGCATCGCCCTGATGTTGCTCTGCCCCTGCCCACAAAGCGATCAAAATCACAAATTTTCAAAGTGATTTTTTTAGTTCTTGTATGACTCAATGAAACTAATCATGATTTTGTGGAACCGGTTTCCTATGCATATACCGCGCATAGCCGCCGTCAGGCGCTGGCGTGTAATCAGTACCCTATTGATAAAACAGGATAAAATCCGATGTCTAAAAATTATGCAGCCCTGGCGAACCAGATCCTGACGGCGCTCGGCGGCGCAGATAATGTCGTTGCCGTGACCCACTGCATGACCCGCCTGCGCTTCGTGGTGAAAGATAACCAACGCGTGGACGCCCCGGCGCTGAAAGCGCTGCAAGGGGTACTTGGCGTCGTGCGTAGCGATAACCAGTGTCAGGTGATCATCGGCAATACCGTCTCGCAGGCGTATCGCGAGGTGCTGAATCTGCTGCCCGGCGAGTTGCGCCCGGCGGAGCCGCAAGGGAAACCGCCGCTGACCTTAAAACGCATCGGCGCCGGGATCCTTGATGCGCTGATCGGCACCATGTCGCCGCTGATCCCGGCGATTATCGGCGGATCGATGGTCAAACTGCTGGCGATGATCCTGGAGATGAGCGGCGCGTTGCCAAAAGGCTCTCCGACGCTGACCATTCTGACGCTTATCGGCGACGGCGCGTTCTTCTTCCTGCCGCTGATGGTTGCCGCTTCCGCGGCGGTAAAATTCAAAACCAATATGTCGCTGGCTATCGCTATCGCCGGGGTGCTGGTGCATCCGGGATTCATCGAATTAATGGCTAAAGCCGCGCAGGGAGAACACGTTGAGTTCGCCTTCATTCCGGTAACCGCGGTGAAATACACCTACACGGTGATCCCGGCGCTGGTGATGACCTGGTGTCTCTCTTATATCGAACGCTGGGTCGATCGCATCACCCCGGCGGTGACGAAAAACTTCCTTAAACCGATGCTGATCGTGCTGATTGCCGCGCCGCTGGCGATCCTGCTGATTGGCCCGCTCGGTATCTGGATCGGCAGCGCGATCTCCGCGCTGGTGTACACGATTCATAGCTATCTCGGCTGGCTGTCGGTGGCGATCATGGGCGGACTCTGGCCGCTGCTGGTGATGACCGGGATGCACCGCGTCTTTACGCCAACCATCATTCAGACCATTGCCGAAACCGGCAAAGAGGGGATGGTGATGCCATCGGAAATCGGCGCCAACCTGTCGCTGGGCGGATCGTCGCTGGCGGTGGCGTGGAAAACCAAAAACCCGGAGCTGCGCCAGACCGCATTGGCGGCGGCGGCATCGGCGATTCTGGCCGGGATTTCCGAACCGGCGCTGTACGGCGTGGCGGTACGTCTGAAACGCCCGCTGGTCGCCAGCTTAATCAGCGGCTTTATTTGTGGCGCGGTGGCGGGAATCGCCGGGCTGGCCAGCCATTCGATGGCGGCACCGGGGCTGTTCACCAGCGTCCAGTTCTTCGATCCGGCCAATCCGATGACTATCGTTTGGGTCTTTGGCGTGATGGCGCTTTCAGTGGTGCTCTCCTTTGTGCTGACGCTGCTGCTCGGTTTTGAAGATATCCCGGTAGAAAATGCCGCCGCCGATGCCAGACAGCGCCAGGGCGCGGCCACTCACGCCTGAACACTTTTTTGAACGCGAGGTAACGCATGTCGAGTTTTCCACACGGATTTTTATGGGGCGGCGCTCTGGCCGCTAACCAGTCTGAAGGCGCTTATCTTGAAGGCGGCAAAGGGCTGACGACCGTAGATACTATTCCGCACGGCGCCCATCGCCTGGCGGTGAAGCTGGGTCAGGAGAAGCGCTTTACGCTTCGCGAAGACGAATTCTATCCAAGCCACGTAGCGATCGATTTTTACCATCGCTATAAAGAGGATATCGCCCTGATGGCGGAGATGGGGTTTAGCGTCTTCCGCACCTCTATCGCCTGGAGCCGCCTGTTTCCGCGCGGCGATGAACAACAGCCAAACCCGGAAGGTATCGCCTTCTATCGCGCGATGTTTGAAGAGTGCAGAAAGTACGGGATCGAACCGCTGGTCACCCTGTGCCACTTTGATGTACCGATGCATCTGGTAACGGAATATGGCTCCTGGCGTAACCGGAAGATGGTCGATTTTTTCAGCCACTATGCGCGCACCTGTTTTGAAGCTTTTGACGGTCTGGTGAAATACTGGCTCACCTTCAATGAAATCAACATTATGCTGCATAGCCCCTACTCCGGCGCCGGTCTGGTGTTTGAGGAGGGAGAAAATCAGGAACAGGTGAAATACCAGGCCGCACATCACGAGCTGGTGGCCAGCGCGCTGGCGACAAAAATAGCCCATCAGGTTAACCCGCAAAACCAGGTCGGCTGCATGCTGGCGGGCGGTAATTTCTACCCCTATTCCTGTAAGCCGGAAGATGTCTGGATGGCGTTGGAAAAAGATCGTGAAAACCTGTTCTTTATCGATGTGCAGGCACGCGGCGCGTATCCGGTGTGGGCCGCGCGGGTATTCCGCGAGAAAGGCGTCACTATTGCCAAACAGCCGGGCGACGACGAAATCCTCAAAAACACCGTTGATTTTGTCTCCTTTAGCTATTACGCCTCGCGCTGCGCGTCAGCGGAGATGAACGCCAGCAATACCAACGCCGCCAATATCGTCAAGTCGCTGAAGAATCCGTACATTGCGGCCAGCGAATGGGGCTGGGGCATCGATCCGCTCGGCCTGCGCATCACCATGAACATGATGTATGACCGCTATCAGAAACCGCTATTCCTCGTGGAAAACGGGCTCGGCGCGCGCGATGAAATTGACGCCAATGGCGAAATCAACGACGACTACCGCATTAGCTATCTGCGTGAGCATATCAAGGCGATGCGCGACGCCATCGATGACGGTATTCCGGTCATCGGCTATACCAGCTGGGGCTGTATCGATTTGGTCTCCGCCTCCACCGGCGAGATGAGCAAGCGCTACGGTTTTGTGTATGTCGATCGCGACGATGCCGGTAACGGCACGCTTGCGCGCAAGCGTAAGAAATCGTTCTGGTGGTATAAGAAGGTCATCGCCAGCAACGGGGCGGATCTGGAATAGCCGGTATTGCCGGGTGGCGGCTTACGCCTTACCCGGCCTACGGTCCGTACGGCCTGCCGTTATTTTATTCACCACACTGGCTGAAACTGCCGGTGTTGGTGGCCTCAAAATCGCTGAGACGTTCCCGGCAGGCCGGGGCAGCCCGCATGGATGCGGGCTGAGGGCCGTGTTTTGCACGGACGCTGCCTCGGCCCGACCCGAAGCCTGCCGGGATAAGTCGAAGGAACCACGAAGTGGCGATTTTGGCGGCCAGAGCCCGGGAGTACAGAGGGCGGCGGCGACTGGCCGCCCTCTGTGCGCTCCCTGCGCCATGAGAGCCATAACGCAGAAAAAATATCGGGAGCGCAATGTGCTCTGAATTAACACAAAACACGTGTTTTTCCCGGCCCCAAACGGTTGCAAAACGATAACAATATCAACGGTCCGTACCATTTATAGCCCGGCGAAGCATTAGCGCAAGCCGGGGAACGCCTGCTCCTCGGCCGCTTCCAGCGCGGCAAAACCGCCCTGCTCCTGCCAGCCATCAAGCCGCGTGTATACCGTCGCGACGGCGTCTTTCACAGGCTGAGTCATCGGGTAATAGAAACCGACTATATCGGGCTGAATGCCCACAAAAATCACCTCGCCAACATCCTCTTTTAACTGATCGATAAGATAGTTAAGCGGCATATTGTGGGTGGTCATCATAAACATGTCGGCGATATCGTCCGGGTCGACAATGCGGATTTCGCCGGGGTTGAGCCCCATATCGGTCGCATCGACGATCAGCAACCGGGTCGGGCGCAGCTCGCGGATGGCGACGATATCGTTTTCCGGCGCGCTGCCGCCGTCAATCACCACCCAGCCGCCGACCGGATTGGCCGCGCACATTTCCGCCAGCAGCGGGCCTGCGCCGTCATCGCCCATCATGCTGTTGCCGACACACAGTAAAACGTCAGTCACGTAGTCTCCTCACCATCAGATAGATGGCGCTTTCCTGGTGAATATCGTGCAGCATGCTGAGCAGGGTTTTACTCCACGCCTGCTGCTGCGGGGTCTGCGCGGACTGCGCTTTATCAAAGGCGTTAGCCAGCATCGCCACGTGATTGCTGTCGATAACGATCTCGCCATACTTCGGCACGCCTTCCATTTTGCGCCGCGCGGCGCTGCCCGCTTCCAGCGTACCGATCCACGCCAGATAGTCCTCCCAGGGGCAGCTTAACGCCGCCTCCAGGCAGTCAATGACGCCGAGGTGGTGGCCAATCGCCAGGCTGTAATAGACCACCTGCTGCGCCTGATCCGGCGTCGCGTCGTTCTCATCAATAAATTTACGGCTCAGCTGACTGAACACCACCGTCTCGCTCATCGGATACGCGCCCCCTCGACCACCTGATTCAGGTGCGTGACGATCTCGGTCAGACGCGGATCTTTCTCCGCTTCCAGCCAGCGCAGTACCTGGTTATCGCCCTGCCCCAGTAGACGCATATAGTCGTCGGCGATCTGGCGGCCATAGCGATAGCCGGCCAGACGGCGCGCTTCGCGATCGATACGCACCCGCAGCGGCTGCACCATGTTGGGATGCAGCAATTCGGTTGGCTGGTCGTCAAGCTCGCCCGGCCGGCGGGCATGGATTTTTTGCTCCAGCAGACCAAGCGCCATCGCAAAACCGTACAGCGTGGCGGCAGGCGTCGGCGGACAGCCCGGAATATAGACATCGACCGGCACGATTTTGTCGGTGCCGCCCCATACGCAATACAGATCGTGGAAGATACCGCCGCTGTTGCCGCAGGCGCCGTAAGAGATGCAGATTTTCGGATCCGGCGCCGATTGCCAGGCACGCAGCGCCGGCGAACGCATCGCGCGGGTCACCGCGCCGGTAAACAGCAGAATATCGGCATGGCGCGGCGACGGCACTACTTTAATCCCGAAGCGTTCGGCATCGAAAAGCGGCGAAAGGGTGGCGAAAATCTCGATTTCGCAGCCGTTACAGCCGCCGCAGTCGACGCGGTAAACGTAGGCGGAACGTTTGATTTTTTTCAGCAGCGAGGCCTTCATGCTGGCGATGGATTCATCCACCGACATCGGCAGCGGAATGCCGTTTTCATCGCGCGGGCCTAATAAATTGCTCATCAGCTGGCCTCCCTCATGTGGCGAGTCAGTTCAATACGATCGGATGGCACCAGGCATTTCTGACGCTTGCATTCCGGGCAGGTCTCAAAACTTTCGCGGTGCAGTTCGGCGCGGGTATCGCCGTTGTGCTTAAGCAGCGCGATAGCGTAGTCGATCTCTTTTTGTACCGCGAAAGGCCGTTCGCAGACCCGACAGTGACAGATGGCAAAGCGCGACTGCTGGAGGAAATCCTCTTTTTTCCACACCGCCAGTTCATACTCCTGCGACAGCTTAATCGCCGCCGTCGGGCAAACTTCTTCACAGCGGCCGCAGAAAATGCAGCGCCCGAGGTTGAACTGCCACGCCAGCTGGTTAGTCGCCAGGTCGGTCTCTACCGTCAGGGCGTTAGACGGACAGGCATTCACGCAGGCCGCGCAGCCGATGCACTGCTGCGGATTGTGTTCCGGTTTGCCGCGGAAGTTTTTATCCACCGGCATAGGCTCCAGCGGATAGGAGTGGGTCGCGGTGCCGGTCTTGATGACTTTTTTGATAAAGGTAAACATGGCGATTCCTTATTTCAGCGGCGAGTTTTTACGCTCGATGCTGTAGCGCTCCAGCTCTTTGTACGGCACCACTTTGCTTTTCTTCTTACGTACATCGACCACCGTCATGCGGTCGGTACAGGAGTAGCAAGGGTCGAGGCTGCCAATAATCAGCGGCGCGTCGGAGACGGTGTTGCCGCGCAGCATATAGCGCAGGGTCGGCCAGTTGGCGTAGGTCGCCGCACGGCAGCGCCAGCGGTACAGTTTTTGGTTGTCGCCGGTCATGCTCCAGTGGATATCGTCGCCGCGCGGCGCTTCCGAGAAGCCCAGCGCGAAGCGGTGCGGAATATAGGTGAAGCCATCCACCATCAGCGGGCCGCCGGGCAGATTGTCGAGACCGAAATCAATCATATTCAGCGCGGTATAAACTTCGTTGATACGCACCTTGAGGCGGGAAATCACGTCGCAGCCCTGCTCGCTGTGAACTTCCATCGGCAGCAGACCGTAACCAACGAACGGGTGATCGGCGCGAGTATCGCGGGCGTGGCCGCTGGCGCGGACCATCGGGCCGACGTTACTGAAGTCGCGGGCGATTTCTGGATCCAGACGGCCAATACCGACGGTGCGCTGTTCCATGTTCGGCGTGCTGAGCAACATATCCACCAGCTCCTGCACATCGCGGCGCATCTGCTGCGCCAGCTGGCGGGTCTGGATCATGTCCTCTTTCAGCAGATCGCGGCGAATCCCGCCGATCAGGTTCATACCGTAGGTTTTACGCGCGCCCGTGAGGATCTCCGCCATCTTCATTGAGGTTTCGCGTACGCGGAAGAACTGCATAAAACCGGAGTCAAAACCGGTGAAGTGGCAGGCCAGGCCAAGGTTCAGCAGGTGCGAGTGCAGGCGTTCTACTTCCAGCAGAATGGCGCGGATCATCTGCGCGCGCTCCGGCACCACGATGCCCATCGCGTTTTCCACCGAGGTGGTATAGGCGGTACTGTGGGCGAAGCCGCAGATGCCGCATACCCGGTCCGACAGGAACGTCACTTCGTTGTAGCCCATGCGGGTTTCCGCCAGCTTTTCCATGCCGCGGTGGACATAGAACAGGCGGTAATCGGCGTCGATAATGTTCTCGCCGTCGACAAACAGACGGAAGTGTCCAGGCTCATCGGAGGTGACGTGCAGCGGGCCAATCGGCACCACGTTGTTTTTCTTACTGCCGAGCTCGTTAATGAACTCGTAGGTCTCCGCGTCGGTGGTCGGCGCCGGGCGCTGGCGGTAGTCCATGCTGTCTTTACGCAGCGGATAGAGTTCATCCGGCCAGTCATCCGGCAGCACCAGGCGGCGCTCGTCCGGCAAGCCCACCGGCACCAGACCGTACATATCGCGTACTTCGCGTTCACCCCATACCGCCGCCGGCACGCGCGGGGTCACCGACGGATATTCCGGTTTGTTAGCGTCGACTTCCACGCGCACGGTGATCCAGCATTTAGTGCCCTGCTCCATCGACAGCACGTAGTAAACCGCGTAGTGGCCGTTCAACTTACGTTCGTCGTTGCCGAACAGTACCGACAGCCAGCCCCCCTGCTTGTAGTACAGGAACTCGACCACTTCCGGCAGGTAGTTAACCTTCACGGTGACAGTAAGCTGATCTTTGGTCTGCCAGGCTTCATCCAGCACCACGCCAGGAAAGGCCTGGTGCAGCGCCGCAAGATAGTGTTGACCGATTTTTTCTTCAGACATGCTCAAATTCTCTTAATCACGCCACCAGCAAGGAGACGAAAGCTAAAAAGGCGAAACCAAACCCGGCCCAGGTAACGCGGGAGGTGGCACAAAAGCGCAGACGCGCCATGCTGTTTTCGAACAGCGCGATAATCAGCACTCCCGCCACCAGCTTGACGATGGCGACCACCAGCGCCAGCAGCAGGCCTGGCGCGCTAAAACTGGTCATCTGTCCCCACGGGATAAATACGCCGACGAACATCTGCAGCACCACCAGCTGTTTCAGGCTGATGCCCCACTTCAGCACCGCGAAACCGCTGCCGCTGTACTCGGAAAGCGGCCCTTCCTGCAGTTCCTGTTCGGCCTCGGCTAAATCGAACGGCAGCTTGCCCATTTCGATAAAGGTGGCGAAAGCGCAGGCGCACAGCGCCAGGATCAGCGGGATGCTGCGCGCGGCGGGCCAGTGGTAAACGGTATCGGTAATCGCGCTAATATGGGTGGAGCCGGCAACCTGCGCCGCGACCCACAGCCCAAGCAGCAGGATCGGTTCGACCAGCACGCCGAGCATCGCTTCACGACTGCTGCCGATGGCGGTGAACGGACTGCCGGTATCCAGGCCGGAAATGGCGAAGAAGAAGCGGGCGATGGCGAACAGATAGATAAGCGTAATCAGGTCGCCCAGCCCCGGCAGCGGTGAATCTACGGTCACCACCGGCAGCGCGGCGGCGATGGTCAGCATCACGCCAACCATCACAAACGGCGTCAGGCGGAATACCCAGCCGGAAGCGTCCGGGCCCACGCTCTGGCGACCCAGCAGTTTCAGGATATCCCGATACTCCTGCAGTACCCCCGGCCCGCGGCGGTTATGCAGGCGCGCGCGGGCAACGCGGGTCAGGCCGGACAGCAGCGGCGCGACGGCAAACAGTACCAGCGCCTGTATTAATGCAACGAATAGGTTCACTCTCAGGCTCCTCGCGAAATCACAATCACCACCAGTACCGCCAGTTCGATCAGCGCCACGCCGCGCAGCAACGCGGGCGCGGAGGCGTTCTGCCAGCCGGGCACCAGCCGTACCGGATTCAACCAGTGACGCAGCTTCAGCAGCGGCGCAAAGGCTTCTTTCACCGGCATGGCGAAGCCGTGGGCGGTGACCACCATCGCTTGTTCATGATCGTAGCCGCAGACCCACGCCGCGCCGCGTGAGCGCGCCGGCAGGCGGTCGCCTTTGAAGAAGATCATCAGCAGGAACGGCAGCAGCGGACAGGCAATCAGCAGAATGGCGATCAGCGGCTGCGATACGACGCTAGTGGCCTGCGCCGGAACCGGAATGACGTGGCCGACCAGCGGCAACAGCCACGGCGCCGCCACGCCGCCGATGACGCAGCACGCGGCGGCCAGCACCACGCTTAAGGTCATCAGCCAGGGTGCGCAGGTGGCGTTTTCCGCCTCTTGACTGCGCGGCGCGCCAAGGAAGGTGACGCCGTAGACTTTGGCCATACACATCACCGCCAGCGCCCCGGTAATCGCCAGGCCAACCGCCAGCAGCGGCCCCAGCAGACGGCCGATAAACACCTCGCCGGTGCTCAGCTTGAAGAAGGATTGATAGATAACCCATTCGCCGGCAAAGCCGTTCAGCGGCGGCAGCGCGGCCATCGCCATCAGCCCCACCAGCATGGCGAGTGAAATCAGCGGCATTTTTTTACCGATGCCGCCCAGCTTCTCAATATCGCGATGCCCGGTCCGGAACCACACCGCCCCCGCGCCAAGGAACAGCGTGGTTTTGAACAGGCTGTGGTTGATCAGGTGGTACATGCCGCCGATAAAGCCCAGCACCATCAGCGCATTGTTGCCGGTAGCAATACCGGTGACGAAGGCGCCGAGGCCAAGCAGAATAATGCCGATGTTTTCCAGAGTGTGGTAAGCCAGCAGGCGCTGGATGTTATGTTCCATCAGCGCGTACAGCCCGCCAATAAAGGCGGTAATCATCCCCAGCACCAGCAGCAGCACGCCCCACCACAGCGGCGGCACGCTACCGGCCAGCGACACGGTCAGGATGCCGTACAGACCGACCTTCATCACCACCGTTGAAAACAGCGCGGCGGCCGGGGCGCTGGCGCCCGCATGCGCCTGCGGCGCCCAGCCGTGCAGCGGGATCACCCCGGCGAGCAGGGCAAAACCGAGCAGACCCGGCAGCCACAGCGCCATGTTCTGCGGCGCGCCGGCGGCCAGTTGGCTAATCGCCGCCAGATCGAGAGTGCCGTAGAACGACCACACCAGCCAGCAGGTCCACGCCAGCAGCAGGGTACCGAGACGCCCCAGCGCAAACCACAGTTTGCCGGACTGCGCGCAGCCGGTGAGAAACGCGGCGCACAGCGCCATGATTTCCGCCATCACCACCAGGCTGCCGAAGTTAGTCACCACCACCGCGCAGGTGGCGGCAGCCAGCAGCAGGTTAACCAGCAGGCCATTCGATTTGACCTGCGGATGACGATGCCAGGAAATGTTAAACAGCGAAATCGGCAGCGCCGACAGGCCGATGGCCAACAGCCACAGAGCGTTAATCCCGCCCACCCGCATCGCCAGATGCAGATACTGCAGCATGCCGCCGTTGATCCGCTCCGGCGCGATCAGCGCCGAGAAGCCGGCGACGATTAACATCGCACTGGCGACCGCGCCGCCGATCCCGGCAATCGCGCCGCTCAGCGGTTTACGCAGACTAAACAAAAACGCCAGCACCGCGCTGGCGGCATACCAGGCAACCGCCTGATTCACTAATGCAACCACGCTCATTTCACGCCCCCTTGTTGCGCCTGAAACAGCGACAAATCGCCGAGGTCGGTATTAAAGGTCAGTTCGCGCTTACGCTTGCTGGACTTAGCAATATCGCGAATATCCACCAGCAGTAAGGCTTTGGTCGGACAGGTCCGCACGCACGCCGGGCCCTGCTCATCAAAGTGGCAGAGGTCGCATTTCACGGCGATAGCGCGAACGCCAGGCACCCAATCGAGCAGCGAGCTGACGCGGGCCGGAGCCGGCGGCGCGGCGGGCGCCATCGGCGTGTTAGCGTTGGCGGGAATATCCAACGGGCGGCTGCCGGAGAATTCAATCGCGCCGAACGGGCAGGCGATGCCGCACAGTTTGCAGCTCACGCACAGGCTTTCATTCAGCTGTACCGCGCCGTCAACGCGAGTAATGGCGTTGACCGGACACACCGCGGCGCAAGGCGCGTCTTCACAGTGGTGGCACATCTGCGGCGCAGACTCTTTTTCATTACGCATGACCTGCAGGCGCGGCATACTTTGCAGGCCATACTGGCGGTGCGTCTCGGAACAGGCGGCTTCGCAGGTGCGGCAGCCGATACAGACGCTGGAATCAGCAATTACAAAACGGTTCACCGGGTCATCCTCGGGTGAAAGTCACTTTTGACGAAATCAGGCCGCGCAGGTGTCGGTTTCGACACTTGTCGACACTTCATAATTAATGGACCTGCGCCAGATGGTTTAAATCCACCGGCTGGTCACGCTCCATGGCCTCATACAGGCGGTCATAGACGGTGGCGATGATCGCCAGGTAGTGTTCCAGCACCGCTTCGCGGGAACGGTTACTGATGCGACCGTCAATTACGCCTTCCGCATCCAGCGTCGCCTGGGCGATCAGCCGTTTGTCATCGCCATTTTTGCTTTCTACGTAGTATTCGATGGTGTGGCTGTTAAAGCCTTCCGCCAGCGCGACATATACCTGAAAGTGGCCGAACAGCACGAAGCACAGCTCTTTGTCCGGCGCGCAGCTCATCGCGTGATGCAGACGCGCTTTCGACAGGGTGATGCCCTGAACCAGCGAGTTGCAGTAGGTGTGCCACTGCTCCTGATGCTGGCGGTGACGATCGGCGATGTAGTCCGCCTTTTCACTTAATTCCCAAATTGTCATCCCGGATCCTCCCGTTACATGAGATGCACCGGTTAAGCATTTTCCATGCCAAAATTTATTTATTTGAATTTAAAGGAATTATTAAAAACTCGCGCGCCATCACGACATGTCGATGACAGCCGCACGTCGTCGTCATCGACAGTTCCCCCGCCGTTTATGGTCTCCTGGCATCGTTATTGCATATAGCCGCCATAGTATTAACGGAGGCCAACATGCACGAAATCACGCTAAGCCAGCGGGCGCTGGAAATCATTGAGCAACAGGCGCGGCAAAACGGCGCGCGCCGGGTCACCGGCGTGTGGCTGAAGGTCGGCGCGTTTTCCTGCGTGGAGGCCAGCGCCCTCACCTTCTGTTTTGAACTGGTGTGCCGCGGCACGCTGGCGGAAGGCTGCGCGCTGCACATTGCCGAGCAACAGGCCGAATGCTGGTGTGAACGCTGTCAGCAGTATGTGCATCTTGTCTCTCAGCACGTCCGCCGCTGCCCGCACTGCGATAACGACCAGTTGCAGATCGTGGCGGATGATGGCTTACAGATTCAGCGTTTAGAATTGGAGTAAAAGATTATGTGTACGACATGCGGCTGCGGAGAAGGCAACCTTTATATCGAAGGCGATGAACATAACCCGCATTCGGCGTTTCGCAGCGCCCCCTTCGCCCCCGCCCCGCGCCAGACCATGACCATCACCGGCGTGAAAACCGATAACTTCTCCCCGACCCGCAGCGCGCAAGGCGATCTGCATTACGGCCACGGCGAAGCGGGTACCCACGCGCCGGGCCAGAGCCAACGGCGGATGCTGGAAGTCGAAATCGACGTTCTGGATAAAAACAACCGCCTGGCGGCGCGCAACCGCGCGCGCTTCGCGGCGAATAACCAACTGGTGCTAAATCTGGTCTCCAGTCCCGGCTCCGGTAAAACCACCCTGCTCACCGAAACCCTGACCCGCCTGAAAGGCATCGTCGACTGCGCGGTCATTGAAGGCGATCAGCAGACGGTCAACGATGCCGCGCGCATCCGCGCCACCGGCACGCCGGCGATTCAGGTCAATACCGGCAAGGGCTGCCATCTCGATGCGCAAATGATTACCGACGCCTCTGCGCGCCTGCCGGCTGGCGATAACGGCATTCTGTTTATCGAAAACGTCGGTAACCTGGTCTGCCCGGCCAGCTTCGATCTTGGCGAACGCCATAAAGTGGCGGTGCTGTCGGTCACCGAAGGAGAAGATAAACCGCTGAAGTATCCGCATATGTTTGCCGCCGCCAGCCTGATGCTGCTCAACAAAGTCGACCTGCTGCCGTACCTCAACTTTGACGTCGAGAAGTGCCTCGCCTGCGCGCGGGAAGTGAATCCGCATATCGAGATTATTTTGCTCTCCGCCACCAGTGGCGAAGGCATGGACCAGTGGCTTAACTGGCTGGAGACGCAGCGATGTGCATAGGCATTCCGGGGCAAATTCGCACGATTGACGGCGTGGTGGCAAAGGTTGAAGTGTGCGGCATTCAGCGCGAAGTCGATCTGACGTTGGTCGGCGCCGACGACGAACAGGGCCAGCCGCGCATCGGCCAGTGGGTGCTGGTACACGTCGGGTTCGCCATGAGCGTGATTAACGAAGCCGAAGCGCGCGATACCCTCGAGGCGCTGCAAAACATGTTCGAGGTGGAACCGGACGTCGGCGCGCTGCTATACGGCGAGGAGCGATAATGCGTTTTGTTGATGAATACCGCGCGCCGGAGCAGGTGCTGCAGCTGGTCGAACATCTGCAGCAGCGCGCCCGGCTGCTGGACTACAGTGAAGCCCGCCCGCTGCGGATGATGGAGGTCTGCGGCGGCCATACCCACGCCATCTTCAAATTCGGCCTCGACCAGCTATTACCGAACAATATTGAATTTATTCACGGCCCCGGCTGCCCGGTGTGCGTCCTGCCGATGGGCCGCATTGATGCGTGTATCGAGATAGCCAGCCGTCCGGGGGTGATTTTCTGCACCTTTGGCGATGCGATGCGCGTGCCGGGAAAAAACGGGTCGCTGCTGCAGGCAAAGAGTCGCGGCGCCGATGTGCGAATCGTTTACTCGCCGATGGACGCCCTGCGGCTGGCGCAGCAGAATCCGCAGCGCGAGGTAGTTTTTTTTGGTCTCGGTTTCGAAACCACCATGCCCGCTACCGCGCTGACGCTGCGTCAGGCTCGCGAGCGCAACGTCGACAACTTCTACTTTTTCTGTCAGCACATCACCTTGCTGCCGACGCTACGCAGCCTGCTGGACCAGCCGGACAACGGTATCGATGCGTTTCTCGCCCCCGGCCACGTCAGTATGGTGATTGGCACCGACGCCTACGGTTTCATCGCCAGCGACTATCATCGGCCATTAGTCGTTGCTGGATTTGAACCAGTTGATCTACTGCAAGGCGTGATCATGCTGGTTGAGCAGAAAATAGCGCAGCGCAGTCAGGTAGAGAATCAGTACCGTCGCGTGGTGCCGGATGCCGGTAACGCGCTGGCGCAGGCGGCAATCGCCGAAGTCTTTTGCCTGAGCGGCGATAGCGAATGGCGCGGCCTGGGGACGATCAACGATTCCGGCGTTTGCCTGACGCCAGATTATCAACGCTTTGACGCCGAGGCCCATTTCCGCCCGGCGCCGCAGCGCGTTTGCGACGACCCGCGCGCCCGCTGCGGTGAAGTGCTGACCGGGCGTTGTAAACCACACCAGTGCCCGCTGTTTGGCCGCGTCTGCAATCCACAGAGCGCCTTTGGCGCGCTGATGGTCTCCTCAGAGGGCGCCTGCGCCGCCTGGTATCAATATCGCAGTCAGGAAAATAAAGCATGAAAAGCATTCAGTTAGCTCACGGTAGCGGCGGTCAGGCGATGCAGCAACTCATTGGCGAGCTGTTTATGCAGGCCTTCGCCAACCCCTGGCTGGCCGAACAGGAAGATCAGGCGCGTTTAGATCTCGCCGGGCTTGCCGCCCAGGGCGATCGGCTGGCCTTCTCAACGGACAGCTACGTTATTGACCCACTGTTTTTCCCCGGCGGCGATATCGGCAAGCTGGCGGTCTGCGGCACCGCCAACGACGTGGCGGTCAGCGGCGCCGTGCCACGCTATCTCTCCTGCGGGTTTATCCTCGAAGAGGGGCTGGAGATGGCGACGCTGGAAGCGGTGGTGCGCAGCATGGCAACTACCGCTCAGCAGGCCGGGATTGCCATTGTGACCGGCGATACCAAAGTGGTGCCGCGCGGCGCGGCAGATAAAATATTCATCAATACCGCCGGTATTGGCGCCATCCCCGGCGATATTCACTGGGGAGCGCAGCAGATTAGCGCCGGCGATGTGCTGCTGGTCAGCGGCACGCTCGGCGATCACGGCGCCACCATTCTTAACCTGCGCGAACAGCTGGGGCTGGACGGCGCGTTATCCAGCGACTGCGCGGTGCTGACGCCGCTTATCCAGACCCTGCGCGAGATTCCGGGCATTAAAGCGCTACGCGACGCCACCCGCGGCGGCGTCAACGCGGTGGCGCACGAGTTCGCCGCCGCCAGCGGCTGCGGTATCGAACTGCATGAAGCGAAGCTGCCGGTCAACGATACGGTGCGCGGCGTCTGCGAACTGCTGGGGTTGGACGCCCTGAATTTCGCCAACGAAGGTAAACTGGTGATTGCCGTCGCCAGAGAAGCCGCGCCGCGCGTACTTGAGCATTTACGGTCTCACCCGCTCGGACAGAATGCCGCGATAATTGGCGACGTTGTCGAGCGCGCCGGCGTGCGCTCTGTCGGGTTATATGGCGTTAAACGTACGCTCGATCTTCCCCACGCCGAACCGCTGCCGAGAATTTGTTAACCATTGAACCCACCCCGGATTGTGGCTTTCGCCTTATCCGGGCGACCTCAACAACGGCAACAATTGTTTTATTAACAGACTATTATTTGATTCATCTCTTTATTCTGCGCCGCGCTGCGGCGCTTTTTGGACTTAAGCAATGTCGTATACACCAATGGGCGATCTCGGGCAGCAGGGTCTGTTTGATATCACCCGTATTTTATTACAGCAGCCCGATCTGGCCGCGCTGAGTGAAACGCTAACCCGTCTGGTGCAGCAATCCGCGCTTGCCGACCGGGCGGCGATTATCTTGTGGAACCACGGCAACCATCGCGCAGCCAGGTACGCCTGCGACGACGCCGGGCAGCCGGCAAGCTACGAAGATGAAACCGTACTGGCGCACGGCCCGGTACGCCGCCTGCTGTCGCGCCCCGACGCGCTACATTGCGACAACGTGACCTTCGCTGAAACCTGGCCGCAGCTGGCCGCCAGCTGCATTTACCCGGAATTCGGCTACTACTGCCTGCTGCCGCTGGCGGCGGAAGGCCGCATCTTCGGCGGTTGTGAGTTCATCCGCGACCGCAACCGGCCATGGAGCGAAAAAGAGTACCAGCGCCTGCATACTTTCGCGCAGATTGTCGCCGTCGTCACCGAGCAGATCCAAAGCCGGGTCAGCAACAACGTCGATTACGACCTGCTGTGCCACGAGCGCGATAACTTCCGCATCCTGGTGGCCATCACCAACGCCGTCCTGTCGCGCCTCGATATTGACGAGCTGGTCAGCGAGGTGGCGAAAGAGATCCACCGCTATTTCCGCATCGACGCCATCAGCGTGGTGCTGCGCAGCAACCGCAAAGGCAAGCTTAACATCTACTCTACCCACTATCTCGACGCCAGCCATCCGGTCCACGACCAAAGCGAAGTCGATGAAGCCGGCACGCTAACCGAGCGGGTGTTTAAGAGCAAAGAGATGCTGTTACTCAATCTGCATGAGCACGACTCGCTGGCGCCGTATGAGAAAATGCTCTTCGAGATGTGGGATAACCAGATCCAGACCCTGTGCCTGTTGCCGCTCATGTCCGGCAATACGCTGCTCGGGGTACTTAAGCTGGCGCAGTGCGATGAGCAAGTATTTACCACCACCAACCTTAAACTGCTGCGGCAAATCGCCGAGCGCGTATCGATAGCTATTGATAACGCCCTCGCCTACCGCGAGATCCAGCGTCTGAAAGAACGGCTGGTGGATGAAAACCTGGCGCTCACCGAACAGCTCAACAACGTCGAAAGCGAGTTCGGCGAAATCATCGGTCGCAGCGAAGCGATGCACAGCGTGCTTAAACAGGTGGAGATGGTGGCGCAGAGCGACAGTACGGTGCTGATCCTCGGTGAAACCGGCACCGGTAAGGAACTGATTGCCCGCGCTATTCATAACCTGAGCGGGCGCAACGGCCGGCGGATGGTGAAAATGAACTGCGCGGCGATGCCCGCGGGCCTGCTGGAAAGCGATCTGTTCGGCCACGAGCGCGGCGCTTTTACCGGCGCCAGCGCCCAGCGCATCGGCCGTTTCGAACTAGCGGACAAAAGCTCGCTGTTCCTCGATGAGGTCGGCGATATGCCGCTGGAGCTGCAGCCGAAGCTGCTGCGCGTTCTCCAGGAGCAGGAATTCGAACGCCTGGGCAGTAATAAACTGATTCAGACCGATGTACGGCTGATCGCCGCCACCAACCGCGATCTCAAACAGATGGTTATCGATCGTGAATTCCGCAGCGATCTTTACTATCGGCTCAATGTGTTCCCGATCCACCTGCCGCCGCTGCGCGAACGGCCGGACGATATTCCGCTGCTGGTGAAAGCGTTCACCTTCAAAATCGCCCGCCGTCTGGGGCGCAACATCGACAGTATTCCGGCGGAGACCCTGCGTACGCTTTCGCGCATGGAGTGGCCGGGCAACGTGCGCGAGCTGGAAAACGTCGTCGAGCGCGCGGTGTTGTTAACCCGCGGCAACGTACTGCAACTGTCGCTGCCGGAAATGCATATTGAACAGGAGACGCTGGCGCCGGAAGTGCTGCCGGAGGAAGGCGAAGATGAATATCAGCTGATCGTCCGGGTATTGAAAGAGAGCAACGGCGTGGTGGCCGGGCCAAAAGGCGCCGCCCAGCGCCTGGGGCTCAAGCGCACGACGCTGCTGTCGCGCATGAAGCGTTTAGGCATTAATAAGGATCGGTTAGTCTAGCCCGGCGATATGTCTCTAATGGCTTAAGGATTCTCCCGGAGGCGGCGCATTGCGCCTTCTCCGGGCTACCAAATCGCGCGGGACCGTAGGTCGGATAAGCGTAGCGCCATCCGACAAAATAACGGCACAACCGCTTGCGCTCTCCCCGGTGGCGCTTACGCTTACCGGGGCTACCAAATCGCGCACGGACCGTAGGTCGGATAAGCGTAGCGCCATCCGACAAAATAACGGCGCGACCAATCGAATACCGGACCGCCCCTGGGTTAAACCCCCTCACAATCCTTCTCAACCTAATCATTACCCCAACATCTAAATAAGAATTATTTTCATTTATAAATAGCTTGTGCTATATAACATAGCAAAGGCTATAAACGATGATTAATTAATCGCAATACCGTGAGGGATCCTATGACGCATCTGCCGCCGTTCAAGTGCCTGTTGTTCTCCGCCGCATTAGCGCTGCTTGCCATCGCCCCCGCTCAGGCGCAAGAAAAATTTAAAGTCATTACCACCTTCACCGTGATCGCCGATATGGCGCAGAACGTCGCCGGCGACGCCGCCGATGTCAGCTCAATCACCAAGCCGGGCGCGGAAATTCACGAATATCAACCGACGCCGGGCGATATCAAACGCGCGCAGGGGGCGAAGCTTATTCTCGCCAACGGTCTCAACCTCGAACTGTGGTTCGCCCGTTTTTATCAGCATCTGAACGGCGTACCGGAAGTCGTGGTCAGCAACGGTATTCAGCCGATGGGTATCAGCGATGGCCCCTACAACGGCAAACCCAACCCACACGCGTGGATGTCGGCGGATAATGCGCTGATCTACGTCGATAACATTCGCGATGCGCTGGTGAAATACGATCCCGTCAATGCCGACACCTATCGCCGTAACGCCGAGGCCTACAAAGAGAAGATCCGCCAGACCATGGCGCCGCTGAAGGCCGAACTGGCGAAACTGCCGGCGGACAAACGCTGGCTGGTCACCAGCGAAGGCGCATTCTCCTATCTGGCGCGCGATAACGGCCTGCAGGAGCGTTATCTGTGGCCGATTAACGCCGACCAGCAGGGCACGCCGCAGCAGGTGCGTAAAACCATCGACACCATGAAGAAGGAGCATATCCCGACCATCTTCAGTGAAAGCACCATCTCCGACAAACCGGCGCGACAGGTCGCCCGTGAAGCCGGCGCCCACTATGGCGGCGTACTGTATGTTGACTCACTGAGCGCCGCCGACGGCCCGGTGCCGACCTATCTTGACCTGCTGCGCGTCACCACCGAAACCATCGTCAAAGGGATCAACGATGGCCTGAGGAAACAGTCATGATTGCGCCACAAGCGGGACTTATCGTCGACCAGGTCACGGTGACCTATCGCAACGGCCACACCGCCCTGCGCGATGCCTCGTTCAGCGTACCGCGCGGATCGATTGCCGCGCTGGTGGGGGTCAACGGCTCCGGTAAATCGACGTTGTTCAAAGCGCTGATGGGCTTCGTGCGCGTCGGCCACGGCGATATCGCCATTCTCGGCCAGCCGGTCAACCGCGCGCTTCGGCAAAATCTTGTTGCCTACGTACCGCAATCGGAAGAGGTGGACTGGTCTTTTCCGGTGCTGGTGGAAGATGTAGTAATGATGGGCCGCTATGGCCATATGGGCTGGCTGCGGCGGGCGAAGCCCCGCGACCGGCAGATTGTTGATGCCGCGCTGGCCCGCGTAGGGATGAGCGAATACCGCAAAAGACAAATTGGCGAGCTCTCCGGCGGGCAGAAAAAGCGCGTGTTCCTCGCCCGCGCCATTGCTCAGGAAGGCAAAGTGATCCTGCTCGATGAGCCGTTTACCGGCGTCGATGTGCAGACCGAGGCGCGGATCATTGCCCTGCTGCGAGAACTGCGCGACGAAGGCTGTACCATGCTGGTTTCTACCCATAACCTCGGTTCAGTCAGCGAATTTTGCGATTACACGGTGATGGTGAAAGGCACCGTGCTGGCCAGCGGCCCGACGGAGACCACCTTCACCGCCGAGAACCTGGAGCTGGCCTTCAGCGGCGTGTTGCGTCACGTCACGCTCACCGGCGCGGAAGAGCGCATTATCACCGACGATGAGCGACCGTTTATCAGCCATCGCGCGGCGGGGGACCAATGATGAGCTGGCTGCTGGAGCCGTTTGGCTATCAATACATGCTCAACGCGATGTGGGTCTCGGCATTAGTCGGCGGCGTCTGCGCCTTTCTCTCCTGCTACCTGATGCTCAAAGGCTGGTCGCTGATTGGCGACGCCCTCTCCCACTCGATCGTTCCCGGCGTCGCCGGCGCTTATATGCTCGGCCTGCCCTTTGCGCTGGGCGCGTTTCTCTCCGGCGGCCTGGCGGCAGGCAGCATGCTGTTTCTTAACCAGCGTTCGCGGCTTAAAGAGGACGCCATCATCGGGCTGATTTTCTCCTCGTTTTTCGGCATCGGTCTGTTTATGGTGTCGCTGAATCCGACCTCGGTGAACATTCAAACTATTATTCTCGGCAATATTCTCGCCATCGCTCCGGAGGATATTATCCAGCTGGCGGCAATTGGCTTTATTTCGATGGCGATCCTGTTGCTGAAGTGGAAAGACCTGATGGTCACCTTCTTCGATGAGAACCATGCCCGCTCGATTGGCCTTAACACCAGCGGCCTGAAGCTGCTGTTTTTCACCCTGCTGGCCGCCTGCACCGTGGCGGCGCTGCAAACCGTAGGCGCGTTTTTGGTCATCTGTCTGGTCGTGACGCCCGGCGCCACCGCCTGGCTGTTAACCGACCGCTTCCCGCGTCTGCTGGCCATTGCCGTCGCTATCGGCAGCCTGACCAGCTTCTTCGGCGCATGGCTGAGCTACTACCTTGATGGCGCCACCGGCGGCATCATCGTGGTGGCGCAGACGCTGCTGTTCTTAGCTACCTTTGTCTTCGCGCCGAAGCACGGCCTGCTGGCCAACCGCCGCCGCGCCAGGGAGGCCTCATGCTAACGATGCTCCTTGAACCATTACAGTTCCCGTTTATGGTCAACGCGATGCTGGTGGTGACGATCGTCGCCGTCCCCTGCGCGCTGCTGTCGGTATTTCTGGTATTAAAAGGCTGGGCGCTGATGGGCGATGCCATGAGCCACGCGGTGTTTCCCGGCGTGGTGGTGGCCTACATTATCGGCATCCCCTTCGCCATCGGCGCGTTTATTGCCGGCTTATTCTGCGCCGTCGCCACCGGTTTTCTCGACGATAACAGCCGCATCAAGCGCGATACCATCATGGGGATCGTCTTCTCGGGGATGTTCGGCGCCGGGCTGGTGCTGTACGTGGCGATTCAATCCGAGGTCCATCTCGACCATATTCTGTTTGGCGATATGCTGGGAATATCCGCCAGCGATATCGGGCAAACGGCGGTGATTGCGCTGGCGATTGCGCTGATTATCGGGCTAAAGTGGCGCGATTTTTTACTGCACGCCTTTGATCCCAATCAGGCCAAAGCCAGCGGCCTGCGCTGCGGGCTGCTGCATTATGGTCTGCTGTGCATGATCGCGCTGACTATCGTCGCGACGTTAAAGTCGGTGGGGATTATTCTGTCGATTTCGCTGCTGATAGCGCCCGGCGCTATCGCCCTGCTGCTGACGCGGCGCTTTGTCAGCGCATTATTGCTGGCAACGGTAATCGCCGTGGGCTGTTCGCTGGCGGGCGTCTGGCTGTCGTTTTATCTCGATAGCGCGCCGGCGCCAACCATCGTGGTGCTATTTACCGCGCTGTTCGTGCTGGCCTTTGTCGCCAGTACTATCCGTGACGGTCAGAAACAAAGGGCGTCAGCAACGATCTCCGATGGCGGCTAACGCCTTAGCGGGGCGACAAAAAACGCGAATGCCAGGAGCTGTAGCCCTGCTAAGCGCAGCGCGAGCAGGGAGAATTGTCGGATGGCGCTACGCTTATCCGACCTACAGTCTGTGCGGCCTGCCTTTAATTTATTCACCATGCTGGCTGAAACTGCCGGTGTTGATGGGCCTCAAAATCGCTGAGACGTTCCCGGAAGGCCGGGGCAGCCCGCATGGATGCGGGCTGAGGGCCGTGACTTGCAGGGACGCAGCCTCGGCCCGACCCGAAGCCTGTAGGGATAAGTCGAAGGAACCACGAAGTGGCGATTTTGGCGGCCAAAGCCCGGGAGTACAGAGGGCGGCGGCGACTGGCCGCCCTCTGTGCGCTCCCTGCGCCACGGAAAACATATTGCATAAAAATCAAACGGGAGCGCAATATCCTCTGAAGCGACACGCGATAAACGTTTTTTCTCAAGCGAAAAAGTTGCAAACCGATAGCAGTATCTACGATCCTTTAACCGCAATCCCCGGTGCCGACGAAGCGCAGCGCAAACCGTGGAAAGGCCGCTATTTTTTCGGCCGGTATTTTTCTGGCAGCTCCGGCACCGGCCGCCTGTCGTCAATCAGGTGACGAATGGTCAGAATCGGATGCCGCCAGAGCATCCGCGGCCCGGCCCAGCGCATGATCCGCTTCATCTCTTCTCGCTTCGCCGGCTGATAGCAGTGTACCGGACACTGTTTACAGGCCGGCTTCTCTTCGCCAAATACGCACTTATCCAGCCGCTTGTCGGCGTAAGCGTTAAGCGCCAGGTAATGTTCGCCGTCGTTGCGCGCATCCGGGCAGCGGCGCTGATAAAGCCTGATCATATTGCCGATAGTCTTCTTTTCGCGATCGATGCGTTTGCCCATGTCACAGCCTCAAGCCAATAAGATGCATTGATTATACACCTTTGTATCTGTCAGGGCATCTCACTGCTTCAGATGCTGGATTAACTGCAGCGCGGCTCCGGATAACACGCCAAAATGGCTCCAGGCATAGAAATCTCGGACAAACACGCTGCCCTCCGCCTCCAGCGGGCGCAACAATCCAAGCTTCTCTTCCAGTCGATAGACGGGGGCAGGCATTGACGTTAAAAGATCGCTCTCAGCGATAAAGGATTTTATCGCCGCGGATGAAGCGCACTCGATAATAGGAACCGGACAGGGTAACTGATGCGAGCGAAAAATATCTTCAAGGATAAGCATCGGCGTGCTTAATGGCGGCGGCATGATCCACGGATAATCCAGCATCGCCGCAAGCGACAGACGTTTTTCTTTTTGTAGCGGATGGCCTGGCCTTGAAATGATACAAATACGATCCTGCCAGTTAATTTTTCCACGAACTACGATTTTATCGTCGTGCGGTAAAGGCCCGCAGAGGGCGATATCAATTTCATGCATCAGCAGCAACTTAAACAACTCTGAGTCAATGCGGTCGAATATTTTGATGTGTATCTGGGGATGGCGTTTATGAAAGGCGGCTAATTTATCAATAAAATGGCTGGTTAACAGACTGGATACGCAGCCGATTCTCAAAATCCCCTTGCCCGCCCCGCGGATCAGCGCCATCTCCTCTCTGGCCTTGTTCTCCGTATTCAACATTGTCATGGCATAGGGTAAAAACGCGCTGCCATACTCGCTTAACGCCATTCCATGCTTATGTCGTTCAAATAAGGTGGCATTCAGATCCTCCTCCAGGGTCAGCAATAATCGGCTGAGCCCGGATTGCGTAATCCCCATTTTCTCCGCAGCCAGGGTTAAATTTCCTTCGCTGGCGACGGTAAGAAAGGCTTGTATCTGTTTAATTTTCATAGCCATGACAATTACTCATTGAACGAATTATTTTTACATTTCCCTGACGCTTCTTTTTGCGTCAAGAATGCAGTAAGCAACGAAAAAAATGAATAGTGCAACAGCGGCGCATTTCCGTGGGAAACACTATCAATATTTATAGATCAACACCCTGACCCTAACGATAATTTATAATGAGAATAAATCACTATGACACAGAACAACATTCTATTAATCCTCGGCGCTATTTTACCCGTTATCATTACCGTTCTCATTGGCTATATCAGCGGTAAACGCAAAGACTTCAACTGGCAGCAGGCTGGTGATATTAATAAAATTGTGATGCTGTATGCTTTACCGCTGAGTATTTTCAGTAATATGGTCATGACGCCGCGGCATATCGTGATGAGCATGGGGCCGGTCGCTATCGCCATTATCCTGGCGCTAATTCTGAGTTTCCTTATTCCCTTAGCTATCGCCCGTTATATCTGTAAACGCTCCCTGGCGCTCAGTACCCTACAGGCTCTGGCCATCGGCTCGCCGGCCGTTCCCTTCATTGGCACCTCGGTACTGGCTTTTTTATTCGGTACCGTCAGCGCCTCACTCATTACTGTTTCCAGTATTACGCAAAATGTCTTCCAGCTCCCGCTGGTGATGATTCTGATGTCCGTTGCAACGGGGGATAAAAGCCAGAATATCTCTTTTGCCACGCGGGTCATCAACGCCATCAAGCAGCCGGTGGTATGGTCGCCGGTTGTCGCGCTGATATTAGTATTAATGGATATTCATATTCCAGAAACCGTATCAATGTCGCTAGGTCTGCTGGGTAAGGCCTCCGGCGGACTGGCGCTGTTTGCCGCAGGCATCGTGCTTTATACTCGCAGCATTGTCATCACCTCCGCCACCATTATTACCGTCATCGCCCGTAATATTCTGGTGCCCGGCGCCTGCTACCTCATTTTGTTGAAAATGGGTTTCAGCATGGAGCAAATAAAACAAGTGGTATTAACGATGGCGATTCCTGTGGGCTCGATCGCCATTATTATCGCCATGCAATATAAGTCCGGCGAGCAAGAAATGGCCTCGACCATGGCGCTAAGTATTATTACTTCCATCATTACGATGGGCGCATTTATTTTCCTGACCTTTTAATCACGGCGATAACATCGCGTTAATCCGGAGAGAATATGACTTCTATCACTGTATCGGCCGCTGAATTATTACTGCACCGGCTTCAGGCCCTCGACGTGGCCTATATTTTTATTAATTCGGGTACCGATTATCCCCCGGTTATTGAAGCGTGGGCCAAAATGCGTGCTACGGGACAACAGGTACCGGAGCTGGTGATATGTCCCCACGAGAACGCCGCTATTGGCATGGCCCATGGCTATTATCTCGGGAGCGGGAAAGTGCAGGCCGTCATGGTTCACACTAACGTAGGCCTGGCCAATGCCGCCTGCGGCGTCATCAATCTGGCCAACAGCAATATTCCGGTACTGATTTTTGGCGGACGTACGCCAATTAGCGAGCATTCACACTTTGGTTGTCGCAACACGCCGATTGGCTACGGCCAGGAGATGCGCGATCAAGCGGCGCTCATTCGCGAGTCGGTGAAATGGGACTTTGAATTACGCATTGCCGATCAGATCGGCGAGCATGTTGACAGAGCATGGGCGATAGCCCGTTCATTGCCAAAGGGGCCGGTGTATTTGAGCCTGCCGCGCGAGCCGCTATGCGAAACGTTCACGATCGATGAACAAGCGCTTCATGCCGAACCAACCCAACAGCCGGTACGCTACGCGCCAACGCGAGCGGATATTGCCAGCGCCGCCGACGCGATAGCCAATGCCATGCAGCCGGTCATCTTCGCCCAGCGCGGCGCAAGAACGTCTGGTGGATTTGCGCGGCTCAATACCCTGGTTAAGGAGTGGGCTATTCCGGTGGTGGAATACTGGGGTACTGAAGTCACCCTTAGTAGCGACAATCCTATGCTGGCCGGCAGCGATCCCGAAGGCTGGCTTTCTGCCGCCGACGTCATCATCGTTATCGACTCACAGGCCCCGTGGATCATCGAAGAAAGCCGCTGCAACGACAGCTGTAAGGTGATCCAGATCGGCCCCGATCCGCTTTTTTCCCGCTACCCCGTCCGCGGTTATCGCGCCGATATTAACCTGGCCGGAGAAACCGACGAGGTATTCGAACTTTTACAAGAGGCGCTCCAGCCGCATGTGGCGGCGAAGCAACGGCAGGTGGCTGAACGTGAAAAGCATGTGCTTAACCTGATACAACACGCGAAGAACCAACGTGAAGCCCTCCTCCACGCCAACCAAAAAGGGGCGATTGGCAAACCCTGGATGAGTTACTGTCTGGGTCAGCTTGCCAATCAACATCAGGGGAAGATCGTCTCTGAACTGACAACAATGCCGCAGTTTGCCGGCCTGACTCAGGCGGACAGTTATTATCAGGAAGCGCTGGCGGGCGGTCTGGGTGAAGCGTTGCCCATCGCCTTAGGGCTGCAGCTCGCCCGGCGGGGTGAGCTTATCATCGCCGCCGTTGGCGACGGCTCCTATCTCTTTGCCAATCCGGCGGTGTGTCATCACATCGCGGAAGTGATGAAGCTTCCCGTACTGGTGGTGGTCGGCAACAATGGCGGCTGGGGAGCGGTGGCGGGCGGCACCCGGGCGCTCTATCCCGACGGCTATGCTGCTAAAATGGACGCGATCCCGGCCACCGCGTTCTCGTCGTCGCCAGATTTCGCCGCGCTCGCCGCCTCCAGCCGCGCGGCTGCGCTGACGGTTTCGCTGGCGGAAGATCTCCCCGGGGTACTGGAAGAGGCGGTCGCTATTATTCGCACTCGCCGACAAAGCGTACTGGTCAACGTTGAACTAGGACGTTAATCGCAGCCAGCCGTTTTAGATCTGCTTCCCGGCATTATCCACGTGCCCCAGCGCTTTTTCCGGGAAGCAGACGTCCCTCACCCGCCGTTTCAGTTCAGCCGCATCCGGAAAACCGCCGTCCTGCTTACGCTCCCAGATTTGTACCCCGTCAACGGTTACCACAAAAATGCCGCCGGTACCGGGCACCAGCGTGACCGAAGCGATATCGGTACTAAAGGTATGCAGCAGCTCCTGGGCCATCCAGCTGGCGCGCAGCATCCAGTTGCATTGGGAACAGTAGTGAATGGTAATCATCGCTTTATGGCTCATGTTGGCTTGCTCCCCTCCGCACGAATGTAAACAAAATTCAGAATAGATGATTATTTTGTTGCAAACGATAATACCTATCATTACCATTCGCAATTACTAAATCAGGAATACCACTGTCCGCCAGGGAAAACACGGACCAACCTGCACTCTGGAAGTAACGCGTGAGCCGATACTAATAATTATCAAGGCGTGGCTACAAATGTACAAATCGACTCAATCAGCAGCATGGTGTAAGAAAAGCCTGCTGGCGACTTCTCTGCTCGCAGCAATCGCGCAGAATGCCGCTATCGCGGCCGTGACCCAGGATAACACGACGGATAGCGCGGAACAGATGGTGGTGACCGCCCCGGCCCCACAGCTGAAAGCCGGCAACGAGCACTCGGTGAGCGCGCAGGAACTGCAGGACAAAGGCGCCAACGACTTCGGCTCAATCATGCGTTATGAACCCCTCATCAGCGCCACCGGCGCCAGCGGCGGTTCCGGCAACGGTAAAAGCGGTTTCGATCGCGGCGGCTATACCGGCTACAACATCCGCGGCCTCGAAAGCAACCGCGTCGGCATCGATGTTGACGGCATTGCCCAGCCAAACGCCACCGGCCGCGGCTACGTTGGCCGTTCCGGCCTCAACACCTTTGGCATTGGCCGCGATTATATCGACCCCTATATGTACGGCAGCGTGGATATTCAGTCGGGCGCCACCTCAACCGAGACCGCTAACAGCTCAATCGGCGGCAACGTCTCCTTCCGCCCGAAATCGGCGGATGACTATTTGCGCCCGGGCAAAACCAGCGCCTTTGGCTACCAGAGCGGCTACGACTCTTCCGACCGCAGCTGGCATAACGGCGTCACCGTCGCCGGCGGCGATGAAACGCTGCGCGGCATTTTCGTCTACAGCCGCCGCGATGGCCAGGAAACCGAGAACAATAGCGGCAGCGTCGACGCTTACCCGGCAAACTGGCACTCTGACGCGTTTATGGCCTCCGGCATCTGGCAGCCGAACGATGAACATAAGTTCACCAGCACCTTCGACTACTATCACAAGACCAACCACAGCCACTTCGATTCGTGGGACTCCAGCGGTAACAGCGTGATCGGCACCGCCAACCAAACCAACCAGACGCGGCGCTGGGGGCTGAGCCTGAAAGACGACTGGACGCCGATGAACGATTACATCGACAGCGTCTCGACCAAGGTGTATTACCAGCATACCGAGGCTCACGACTGGACCTGGATGCCGGATAGCGTCACCCGCAAAATGCAGACGGTCAATTCCGACTACGATACCGATACCTGGGGCCTGCAGACCGCGCTCGCGAAAAGCATCGGCCGCCACGACCTGAGCGCCGGTTTTAACGCCAGCACGACCAAAACCCAGCGGCCATTTAGCCAGTCGCCGATCCCCAGCGTCTACAGCGAAATTATGCAGCCGGAAGCGGACAGCCGTAGCTACACCCTCGGCGGTTACGTGCAGGATCAGATCAACTTCGATCTCGATAGCCACAACTTCGCGATTATTCCCGGCGTACGCGTGACGCATCAGTCCACTAAACCGGAAGATCTGTCCGATCTTAGCGCCAACAGCAGCGTGCTCACCGAATCGTCGGTGGCGAATCTGTATGGTAAAAACAGCGACACCCAGGTGCTGCCGTCACTGACGTTCCAGTACGACATTACGCCGCGGCTGATGACCTATCTGCAGTACCAGCGCGGCGCGCAGTTCCCGAATGCCAGCCAGCTGTATGGTTCGTGGAACCTGGGCTCCAGCTATGCCGGCAGCCAGCAGTACGCGCTAATCGGTAACAACGATCTGAAAACCGAGACCAGCGACAATATTGAATGGGGTATCAAGGGCGAAGTCACCGAAGGCATCACCGTGCGTACCGCGCTGTTCTACAACAGCTATAAGAACTTTATCGCCTATACGCGTTATTCGCGCGCCAACAATCCGGGTAAATTCACTAACGTCCCGTCGAATATTTACACCATTTATCAAGCGGAAAACCGCGATAAGGCCTATATCTACGGCGGCGAGATCAGCACTAAATTTAACTTCGGCACCTGGTTTGAGCAGGTGGATGGCCTGAGCGCCACCCTCGCCTGGGGCTATAGCGAAGGGAAATCGAAATCCAGCTACTACGGCGATAAATACGTCGACCTCGACAGCGTCGCGCCGATGAAAGCGATCGTCGGCGTGGCGTGGGACGATCCGGCTAAGCGCTACGGTACGGCGCTGACCGCCACCTTTGTTAAGGGCAAACAGGCCACTGCCACCAGCCGCGAGAGCTACAACAACACCGGCTCCGCCATCGCCGATTCCAGCACCGAATATATGCGCGTGCCGGGCTACGGCATGCTGGACTGGACCGCTTACTGGCAGGTGGCGAAGAACGTTCGTCTCAAAGGCGGGGTTTACAACATTACCGACCGTAAATACTGGGACTACCTGAGCAGCCGCAACATCGAGACCAGTACCAATCAGGATGCCAACGATAAAGCGCTGGCTGTGATGCCCGGAAGGACCTGGCAACTGGGCGTGAATATCGATTTCTGATCGCCCGAATAATAACAAACCTGCCCCCCGGCCCGCGGGCCGGGGAAATTCATCGTAGAGAAGGATGTGAATTATGCAAAACGCACACGACGATCTGTGGCAGCGCTACCAGGCCACCAAAGCCCGCTCCACCGCCAAATATGCCCGCGACATCGCCGCAGAGATGGGAATTAGCGAAGCCGAATTAACCGCCGCGCGCGTCGGTCACGATGCCGTGCGTCTGCACGACGACGTACGGGCGATTATCGCCGCCCTGGAGAGCGTCGGCGAAACCAAATGCATCTGCCGCAACGAATACGCGGTGCACGAGCAGGTCGGCGAATTTACCCATCAGCACCTGAGCGGCCACGCCGGGCTGGTGCTCAACCCGCGGGCGCTCGACCTGCGCCTGTTCCTCAGCCAATGGTCGAGCGTGTTCCACCTCAACGATAACGGCCGCCAGAGCATTCAGTTCTTCGACCCGCACGGCGATGCGCTGCTAAAGGTTTACGCCACCGGGAAAACCGATATGGCGGCATGGCAAACGCTGGTAGCCAAATTCAGCGAGACGGCGCCCGGCGCGCTGACGATTCGCCCGGCCGACCGCGTAAAGTACGCCGACTCCGCCGACGCCGCGGCGCTGGAAAAGGAGTGGCGCGCGATGACCGATGTGCACCAGTTCTTCGGTCTGCTGCGTAAACACAATCTTTCCCGTCAGCAGGCCTTCCGCCTGGTGAGCGACGATCTAGCCTGCCGCATCGACAATAATGCGCTGCCGGGACTGCTGGAAACGGTGCGCCAGGACGGCAATGAAATCATGATCTTCGTCGGCAACCGCGGCTGCGTGCAGATCTTCACCGGCGCGCTGGAAAAGCTGGCGCCGATGCGCGGCTGGATCAACATCTTCAACAGCGCCTTTACCCTGCATCTGCGTGAAGACAGCGTGGATGAAATCTGGGTCACCCGTAAACCGACCTCCGATGGCCACGTCACCAGCGTCGAACTGTTTGCCAAAGACGGTACGCAAATCGCCCAGCTGTACGGCCAGCGCAGCGAAGGCCACCCGGAGCAACAACAGTGGCGCGCGCAGGTGGCGCGTCTGTGCGCGGAAGGGCAGCCGGCATGAAACGTTGGTTAATACTGCTTGCCGCACTGCCGCTGTTCGCCAGCGCGGCCGCCGAACGAGTAATTTCCCTCGGCGGCGACGTTACCGAAATTGTCTACGCGCTGAACGCCGGGCAGCAGCTGGTGGCGAAAGACAGCACCAGCACCTGGCCTGCCGCCGCGCATAAGCTGCCGGATGTCGGCTATCTACGGCAGTTAAACGCCGAGGGGATCCTCTCCTTACGCCCGCAGCTGGTGCTGGCCAGCGCGCAGGCGCAGCCGTCGCTGGTGCTGCAGAAAGTGCAGGACAGCAAGGTGACGGTCGTCAACGTGCCGGGCGGCGATAACCTTGCCGCCATCGATAACAAAATCGCCGTTATTGCCAAAGCATTAGGTAAAACTCCGGCAGGCGACGTGCTGCGCCAGCAGGTCAAGCAGCGGATAGCCGCCATTCCCTCACGGCCTATCGCCAAACGGGTGCTGTTTATCCTCAGCCACGGCGGGATGAATACCATGGTGGCCGGACAGCACACCGCCGCCGATGGCGCGATCCGCGCCGCCGGGCTGCAAAACGCAATGCAGGGCTTTGACCATTATCGCGCGATGTCGCAGGAAGGCGTGGCCGCAAGCCAGGCGGATCTGGTGGTGATTTCCGCCGATGGTCTCAAGGGGATGGGCGGCGAAAGCGGGTTATGGAAATTGCCCGGTCTGGCGCAAACACCCGCTGGCCGCCATAAACAACTACTGGCGATCGACGATATGGCCCTGCTTGGCTTCGGCCCGCGTACGCCGCAGGCGATCCTCGAACTGCGGAAAAAAGCGGAGCAGTTGCCCTGATGCGCCCTGCCCTCGTTCGCCATTTGCTGTTGATGACGCTGCTGCTGGTCGCCTTGACGCTTTACGCCACCACCCTCGGCGCAATGCGATTGCCATTGGTCAACCTGCTGCCCTCCGGCGATGAAATCCTGCGCCATATCTGGCTGACGATCCGTCTGCCGCGGGTGCTGCTGGCGCTGCTGGTCGGCGCCGCGCTGGCCCTGTCCGGCTGCGTGATGCAGGGGCTGTTTCGCAACCCGCTCGCCGACCCGGGGCTGCTGGGCATCAGCAGCGGCGCGGCGCTGGCGGTGGCCTGCTGGCTGGTGTTGCCGCTCAGCGTGCCGGCGCTGTTAGCTCTGTATATGCCGATGCTGGCGGCGTTTATCGGCAGCCTGGCGGTGATGGCAATGATTTTTATCCTCAGCCGCGCAGGTGACGGTTCGCTGTCGCGGCTGCTGCTGGTGGGGATCGCCATCAACGCCTTATGCGGCGCGCTGGTCGGCGTGCTGGCCTGGCTAAGCAACGATGCTCAGCTACGCCAGCTGTCGCTGTGGGGAATGGGTAGCCTGGGTCAGGCCGAATGGCCGACGCTGCTGGTGGCGGCCAGCTTGATTATTCCGGCGTCAATAGCGGTGTGGCGGA
Source organism: Klebsiella sp. CN_Kp088 (assembly GCF_040064335.1). Taxonomy (NCBI): domain Bacteria; kingdom Pseudomonadati; phylum Pseudomonadota; class Gammaproteobacteria; order Enterobacterales; family Enterobacteriaceae; genus Klebsiella; species Klebsiella sp. CN_Kp088. Next base: position 56,090 of record NZ_JBEAIQ010000017.1, read on the forward strand.
TGGCAACACGCCTTAATCTGCTGCAACTCGGCGATGAAGAGGCACACTATCTCGGCGTTAACGTGCGGGCGATACAGCGGCTGCTGTTGTTATGCAGCGCGGTGCTGGTTGCCGCGGCGGTGGCGATAAGCGGCGTCATCGGCTTTATCGGCCTGGTGGTGCCGCATCTGATGCGAATGTGGCTGGGGGCGGACCACCGCGGACTTATCCCCGGATCGCTGCTGGCGGGCGCGATTCTGCTGCTGATTGCCGATACCCTGGCGCGCACCGTCGCCGCGCCGGCGGAGATGCCAGTGGGGCTGCTAACCAGCCTGTTGGGCGCGCCGTGGTTCCTGTGGCTGATATTTCGTCGGGAGAAACCAATCCATGGATAAAGACTATCGGGCGCAAAGTCTGTCGCTGCGGCTCGGCCAACGACAGGTGATTGACCAGGTTTCGCTGACGCTTCGCGGCGGCGAGATGACCGCGCTGATCGGCCCGAACGGCGCGGGCAAATCCACCCTGCTGCGGCTGTTAACCGGCTTCCTTACCCCGGATAGCGGCGAACGCATGATGGACGGCAAAGCGCTGGAGCGTTGGTCGCCGCAGGCGCTATCGCGCCGCCGGGCGGTGATGTTGCAGCGCACTCCACTCCAGGCCGACTGGACGGTGGAAACGGTTATCGCCATGGGGCGCTCGCCATGGGAAGCGACCGCCAGTCCGCAGACTCTGCACGATATTATGGCGAAAACCGGCTGCGATCATTTGCGCGGCAGGCGCTATCCGTCGCTTTCCGGCGGCGAGCAGCAGCGGGTACAGCTGGCCCGCTGTCTCGCGCAGCTGTGGCAAAACGGCGCGCCGCAGGGATGGCTATTTCTGGATGAACCCACCTCGGCGCTGGATCTCTATTACCAGCAGCATCTGTTACGCCTGCTCAAGCGGCTGACCGCTTCCGGCCAGCTACATGTCTGCGTGGTGCTGCACGATCTCAACCTCGCCGCCCTGTGGGCCGACCAGATTCTGCTGCTGCACCAGGGACAGGTGGTGGCGCAGGGCACGCCGCATCAGGTTATCCAGCAGGAAATCATTAGCCGCTGGTACGGCGCGGACGTGCGCCTCGGCCAGCATCCGGAAAAAGCGATTCCACAGGTTTATCTGGCGCCCTGAACGTCACGCGCGGCCAGCTTAGCGATGGCCGCGCGTTCGCGAAGTGGAGTCATGTTTGGCACTGATTAATAACGATTATTTTTCACCATAATATAAAACTACATTTTAACCCACAATTTTATAACTATCTGATTTTGCGAAAATTGTTTACTGTACTCATCCAGCGTTATAATCCCTCTGTTATTCCATCCCTCTAATAACACAGGGCATCTCCATGAGCCGATACCATGTATCCAGCAGTGAAGGTCAGTATGAGAAAGACTCTGACGAGCAGGTTTTGGCTAATAAGCTGGGGATCGCTACTTCTGATGAGATAGATGAGGCTGAACTTGTCCTGTTAGAACAACTCTACTAGTCTGTTTTTGAAGAACAGTTTCCGAAGGGACAGCTCAGCTGTCGCCATGCTAAAACGCTGGCACCACCACTGGTTAGGTAACATCTACGAGTGGGCTGGACAAGAAAGAGCGGTTAACTTCAGCAAAGGCGGCTTTATGTTTGCCCCCTCTGCACAGTTGCCAAAACTACTGAACGAATTCGATACCAAATATCTTGCTCCTTTCACGCCATGTAGCGGCATGGACGAAGAACAACTCATCACCGCTATCGCCATAACCCATATCGAGCTGATACTTATCCATCCATTCAGAGAGGGAAACGGACGCCTGTCGCGACTGCTAGCCGACGTGATGGCCGTTCAGGGAGGATACAAACCGTTGGATTATCAAAGCTGGGAGCAAAACAAAACTCAGTATATATCAGCCATCCATGCTGGCATATCAATGGACTACAAGCCGATGAAACACTGGGTCGGTGAGGCATTAAGAAGGGGTTAAACCGCAAGACGCAAATGAGCAAATTTTTTGCGCGTGGCTTCAAGTGAAGCTTCGATCTTCGCGGATGACTGCCCTGTTTCAACAGCCGTAGAAGTTGCTACTGAGCGAACAATATCAGCACGAGATGGCTTAGCGTAGCTTGCCTGATTTTTTTGTTGTTGCTCATAATTACTCCTGAAAAGCAGAATCTAAGCTGAAAGACATCGTTCAAACAGTATACCAAAATTTCTACGCAAATTAACTGCAAACCTTGTTAAAACGTAAGTATCCCAGCTTCAGTTCCATGCACTTTTGAGAGTTCCGCTTTTTCAGCCATCAGCCGGTACTCTTCCGGCGTCAGGTTATTCAGGGATTCATGAGGTCGCTCGTTGTTATATTCTATCAGCCAGCGCCCGGTAATCTCCCGTGCTTCATTCAGTGTTCTGAACAGGTAAAAATCCAGGATTTCTGTCCGGTATGTCCGGTTGAACCGTTCGATAAAAGCATTTTGGCTTGCGGTGTCGCCAGTGGTGCTGGATTATGCACAGGCAGCCGCTGTTTTCCCTTGCGACGAAAATTCAGTTTCAGCAGACAGTAAATCCGGTGAACACGTTTATGGTTCCAGGTATTACCCTGCCTGCGCAGCAGTTGGATCAGCTTCTTAAAACCGTAGCGCGGATAGCGTTCTGCCGGCTCCGTCAGCGCATGGTTCACCGGTTCATCACGCCGGGTATCAAGCTGATAAAAATACACCGTCCTGCTCAGCGATAACGTCTTTAAGTGCCCGGCACTCAAGGCTCAGGTCGGCAAACATCTGTTTCAAACGTCGATTTTCATCCTCAAGGTCTTTAATTTTTTTATATCGGCCGCTTCCATCCCGCCATATTTAGCCTTCCAGTTGTAATAGCTGGCTTCCGAAATAGCGGCCCCACGGCACACATCCTTGCCGGTACGTTCGGCTTCAAAGGACTTCAGAGCGGCGATGATCTGGTGTTCAGTGAATCGGGCTTTACGCATAGCGAACTTCTCAGGGGACATAATCAGTATGTCGGAAGATCTCTAAAAGTGAATGGACCGTTTTGCCGGGATACTTACAGTTTTCAACCCATCCCTTCGTTGCTACTATCGTTAGCTCGATACATTCAAGGTAAAAGCGCTATGGACACTGCTTTACTTGCATCTCTTGATCTTGAAGGAAAGAAAAAACTGGAGCGAGCAATCGCAACGCTACAAGGTGATGTTAACGCTGCTTCCGGCGTATTGTTTGTTGATCCGAAGCTCAGGCTTGAGTACTCACGCCGTATCAAAACCATGTCTGACGATCTCTACTCCAAAGCTTCACGCAGCATCATTAGCTGGGAAAAAGCAGCCGAGGAAGCGAACCAAACGCGTAACCTCCTTATGGAACTCATCCGTTACCGAAGCACACCTGTAGGTAAAGCGCTGGCGCAAAAAATGAAGGCACAGGGCAAGACGCTGAATGAGCTTATAGCCTATAAAACAAAGGCATTGTACGGCGATAAAGTAAATTTTAATAACCTTTCGGTTTCGCAGAAAAACGCGGTTTACAGCACCGTGGTGCAATCCGCCGGCAAATCCAACCATGAAGTAAATATTAAAATGCAGCGTTTATCCGGGGCCGGACGAGGATTGATATTCCTTTCGCTTGCCATAGCCATTTATCAAATCTATGAAGCTGAGGATAGAATTCTTGAGACTCAACGGCAACTTGCCATAAGTAGCGCCGGGGTTGCCGGAGCCTGGAGCGGGGGAGCGCTCGCGGGGCTGATGTGTGGTCCAGGAGCTCCTGTTTGCGTTGTTATCGGGGCTTTTGTTGGCGGCGCGATTGCCGCATGGGAAATCAGCGGGTTCTGGGACTAACTATGTTTAAGCTGCTACACAATGTAAAACTTCAACTCAGGGAAGAACCAACGCCAACAACCATGGGCAAATATGAAGTTCTGATCGCTGGAAAAAGCACGGGTTTCATGGTTCCTGTGCAGGTCGTAGAAGTTGCTGTTCAGGTGGATGATAAACGTCTGCTTTTATTTCTTACTGATGACGTTCCCTATGAAGAAGCACTCAAAATCGTACTACTCGATGTGAATGATGGCGTGAAAGAAATATTAACGCTGGGTGGCGCGTACCTGACAGGTTCGTTCACTGACCTGAAAATACATTCAAACTCAGTCGAGTTCAGTTTTATTGGCGATACGACATGGCGGGTTGAAATACCCTCGAGGCCCTTCATTCAGCTCCCATTCACCGGCGACCCGCGCGGCGTTTCTCGCCCTGTGGCATGGAAACATTATATTAAAATCACCGCCCGCCCTGCACCTGCGCGCTTCGATGGCAGCCGCTAATATTGTCAGTATCCCGGCAAAACGAACTAAGCGATTCCACAGGTTTATCTGGCGCCCTGAACGTCACGCGCGGCCAGCTTAGCGATGGCCGCGCGTTCGCGAAGTGGAATCAGGATCGCTGCATCCACTTCGTCACTTTCCCTCAAATGCCTATCTCCGTTATCATGTCTTCCTCATGCGATAACGACGACAATAATAAAATCGCACTCTATTAAAAATCAGGGACCTGGATACCACCCTATGAGCACAATCGACAATTTAGACGCCCATACCCCAATGATGCAGCAGTATCTGAAGCTGAAGGCTCAGCATCCGGAGATCCTGCTGTTTTACCGGATGGGCGACTTTTACGAGCTGTTTTATGACGACGCCAAACGCGCCTCGCAGCTGCTCGATATCTCGCTGACCAAACGCGGCGCTTCCGCGGGCGAACCGATTCCCATGGCCGGCATTCCCCACCACGCGGTGGAAAACTATCTCGCAAAGTTGGTAAACCAGGGCGAGTCGGTCGCAATTTGCGAACAGATTGGCGATCCGGCCACCACCAAAGGGCCGGTTGAACGCAAAGTGGTACGCATCGTCACGCCGGGCACCATCAGCGATGAAGCGCTGCTGCAGGAGCGCCAGGACAACCTGCTGGCCGCCATCTGGCAGGACAGCAAGGGCTTCGGCTACGCGACGCTGGATATCAGCTCCGGGCGCTTTCGCCTGAGCGAACCGGCCGACCGCGAGACCATGGCGGCGGAACTACAACGTACCAATCCGGCGGAACTGCTATATGCGGAAGATTTTGCCGAATCTTCACTGATTGAAGGCCGCCGCGGCCTGCGCCGTCGCCCGCTATGGGAGTTCGAAATCGATACCGCGCGCCAGCAGCTCAACCTGCAGTTCGGCACCCGCGATCTGGTGGGCTTCGGCGTCGAAAACGCCCCGCGCGGGCTGTGCGCCGCCGGCTGCCTGTTGCAATACGTCAAAGATACCCAGCGCACCTCGCTGCCGCACATCCGCTCCATCACCATGGAACGCCAGCAGGACAGCATCATTATGGATGCCGCCACCCGTCGCAATCTGGAGATCACCCAGAATCTCGCCGGCGGCGTTGATAACACCCTTGCCTCGGTACTCGACTGCACGGTCACGCCGATGGGCAGCCGCATGCTCAAACGCTGGCTGCATATGCCGGTACGCGATACCGCGGTGCTAGTTGAACGCCAACAAACTATTGGCGCCTTACAGGAACGCTATACCGAGCTGCAGCCGGTGCTGCGTCAGGTCGGCGATCTCGAACGTATTCTGGCGCGTCTGGCGCTGCGTACCGCCCGCCCGCGCGATTTAGCCCGTATGCGCCATGCCTTCCAGCAGCTGCCGCTGCTGCGCGAGCTGCTGGCCGACGTTGACTGTCAGCCGGTGCAACAGCTGCGCGAGAAAATGGGCGAGTTCGCCGAACTGCGTGAACTGCTGGAACGCGCGATCATCGACGCGCCGCCAGTGCTGGTGCGTGACGGCGGCGTTATCGCTCCGGGTTATAATGAAGAGCTGGATGAGTGGCGGGCGCTGGCCGATGGCGCGACCGATTATCTCGACAAACTGGAAATCCGCGAACGCGAGCGGCTGGGCCTTGATACCCTGAAGGTCGGCTACAATGCCGTTCACGGTTACTACATCCAGATCAGCCGCGGCCAGAGCCAGCACGCGCCGATCCACTACGTGCGCCGCCAGACGCTGAAAAACGCCGAGCGCTACATTATTCCGGAACTGAAGGAATACGAAGATAAGGTCCTGACTTCAAAAGGCAAGGCGCTGGCGCTGGAAAAACAGCTCTATGACGACCTGTTCGAAAAGCTGCTGCCGCATCTGGCCGACTTACAAACCAGCGCCAGCGCGCTGGCCGAGCTGGACGTACTGGTGAACCTCGCGGAACGCGCGGAGACCCTGAACTACTGCTGCCCGACCTTTATCGATAAACCCGGTATTCGCATTACCGAAGGCCGTCACCCGGTGGTGGAGCAGGTGCTAAAAGAGCCGTTTATCGCCAACCCGCTGCAGCTGGCGCCGCAGCGCCGCATGCTGATCATCACCGGCCCGAACATGGGCGGTAAAAGTACCTATATGCGCCAGACCGCGCTGATTGCGCTGCTGGCCTATATCGGCAGCTACGTGCCGGCGCAGAAAGTAGAAATTGGCCCGATCGACCGCATCTTTACCCGCGTCGGCGCGGCAGATGACCTGGCGAGCGGCCGTTCCACCTTCATGGTAGAGATGACCGAAACCGCCAATATTCTGCACAACGCTACCGAGCACAGCCTGGTGCTGATGGACGAGATTGGTCGCGGCACCTCCACCTACGACGGTCTGTCGCTGGCATGGGCCTGCGCCGAGAATCTGGCGAATAAGATCAAGGCGTTGACCCTGTTCGCCACCCACTACTTCGAGCTCACCCAGTTGCCGGAAAAAATGGAAGGCGTGGCCAACGTGCACCTCGATGCACTGGAGCATGGCGATACCATCGCCTTTATGCACAGCGTGCAGGACGGCGCGGCCAGCAAGAGCTATGGCCTGGCGGTCGCCGCGCTGGCGGGGGTGCCGAAAGAGGTGATCAAGCGCGCGCGGCAGAAACTGCGCGAGCTGGAGAGCATTTCGCCAAATGCCGCCGCCACGCAGGTTGATGGTACGCAGATGTCGCTGCTCTCCGCGCCGGAAGAGACCTCGCCGGCGCTGGAAGCGCTGGAGAATCTTGACCCGGATTCGCTGAGCCCGCGTCAGGCGCTGGAGTGGATCTACCGCCTGAAAAGCCTGGCGTAATTAAGCGTTAAATAACAAAAAGCCTGGCGTCATCGTCAGGCTTTTTGTTTTTAGCATCAGTTATATTGCAGGGTGATCGTCCCGGTGGCATTGGCAGTACCGGGGGTCACCGCCGAACCGGTTTTGTAGTAATCCGCCCGGAAGCGGATCGCTTCACTTGCCCCTGCCCCTCCCCTATTCGCATCATCGTTATAGGTCGTTGCGGAGCCAATATCGGAAATGGCATTGCCATCGGCATCCTGTCCGCTATTTGCCGCCGCCGCCGCGTCACGATCGGAGCTAAAGACGCCAAACGTCTGGCCAATAGGTAGAGAAATAAAAGATTGTCGATTCGGATTATAGGTTAGGATTTTCACGCCAACGCCGGTCGCTACGCCGTCAGAGCCGGCGTCGGTCAGTGCGAAGACCGAACCGTTGTCATTGTCTCCCGACGCCACCGCGCCACTAAATTTCAGCGTTACGTTAGTTCCCGGTTCGCATGAAAGCCCCACGCTCTGTTCAGGTCCTTCTACCGTTTGCTGGTTATCAAACGAAGAGACATCGACACTCCCCATATCAAAAAGCAAAGAAGAGACTGAAGCCGTACAGCCCATCGCATGTACTTGAACCGTGGTGGTCGACAGCGTCAGCGTGGAGGCGATGTCGCCATCGCTGCTATCAATACTCTGTGTTTCGCGATAATCGACCCGCGCCAGCGGGCTCGGTACGTTAAACGTGCCGCTGGTTATCGGCCCGCCGGTGGCGATAATCTGCACCCGATAAGCGGAGTTATTGAGGGTGTGGTCGGAGCCTGCCCCGGCATCGTGTTCCTGCCAGCTGTTATCGATCGCCCGTTCGTCATCAAACGGGCCCGCCTGATTAATGGTATAGACGCGAATACCGAGCCCGGTGGCGGTTGAACCATTGGTCAACGGATAGACATTATCCTGCAGCGGGCTGGCGGTGGTTAACGCGCCGGCGTAGTGAAAGCCGACGTAATAGGTCCCCGCACAGTTCTTGATGGTTGTCGTGCCGCCGGACATATATCCGGAGTCATACAGGATCTCGCCCGGCGCATAATTTTTACTGGAGACCAGTAGCTGCTGCGGCATCGCAACATAAGATTGCGACGGGGTGTCGTCGGTACGATGACAAACCGCCTGGGCCGCCAGCGGAAACAGCCCCAGCAATAACAGGGTGGCATATAAAAATTTTAACACGTTGTTTGCCTTAAATCGGGGTTAGTTATAGGTCACGTTCAACGTGACCGCGGAGCTGAATTTACCCGCCGTTGGGGCGCCATGAGGGGTGTACATGCGGGCAATAAATTTCAATGCGCCCGCGCCATTTTCAATGGGTACCGGATAACTCACCCCATTGGCCAGCGCCACGTGGATAGCGGGATAATCGAACAACTGCAATCCAACATCGGTAGCGCCATCGGCATCAGGCGTCACCTGATTGGCATAAATGACCGAGCCATAGGTCGGGTCTTCGGAATAGGGCGTGCCGGTGAAGGTGACGGTGGCCTGGCTGATTTCAGCAGTACAGCTGTCAAAACTGATGGTGACTGGAACGTTGCCGGTGTTACCGCCGGCAACAGAAAAGTCTCCTTTATAGTATTTCCCCAGATCTACGGTTTCAGGATTGGTGACATTACAGGTCCCTGCGGCAATCCTGCCGTGAAAGGTAATATCACTAGTCTCCCGGAGATTATTATCCCCAGCCAGAGCTGGCATTGCGCTAACCAGCATCCCCGTTAAAAACAGAACAGCATATAAAAATTTTGACATGTCTCCTGCCTTTTATCAGGTAACTAGTTATAAACAACGTTCAGGGTGACGACGCTCTGGAACTCCCCGGTGCCGGGGTTGTGGCCTGGGGTTGCCATTCTTGCGATAAAAATGATTTCACCGGCATGGCTGTCTGACTCGAGAGTGACGTCATGACTCTGCCCGTTAGACATTTGCCAGTGATCCGCATCGGTTAATAATTCCAGTGCAACATCGGTTGCGCCGCCCCCCTCTGCCGTAATCCCGTTGGCAAAATAGAATGGCTGGGTTCCATCTACGGCACCGGTAAACGCTACCGTCGCTTTAGTCAGCGAGGGAGAACAGTTAGTGAAAGAGACAGTGAACGGGACATTGTCCGTGCTATCGCCTTCATTAATAAAATCCGTTGGCAGATAGGTTCCCAGTTCAACGGTCGCGGGATAGCTAACATTACAGCTGCCTGCCACAATATTCCCCGTGACGCTGAAGTTAATGACATCCTGTGTGTTGTACGCCAGCGCAGACGGCAGCCCGGCAACGAAAAGCAGGCTCGTCGCCGCCATGCGTCGGACGGTAGCAAAATGAAAGCGTGACATCAGTGAGCCCCCTGGACGGGATGGCATATCCCGTTGATAAACAGAATATCGGCCTGCGACTTCGCGCCCGCCAGTGTGTAGTCAACGGCACACTGTTTGTTCGCCCCGTCGCCCCACTTGACCATCAGTTGCCCTTTATCGGCGAGACCAACCAGGTACACTTCACCACTGTCGCCGACGATGCTGCTGCGGGTGTCGTCCGAATCATCGCTGGTTTGCGTGACTACCGCGCCGAACGGCACCGGCTTACCGTTGAAGATCAACGTCATCATCGCCTTCCGGCCAATCCAGGTGTTGTACTTCACGCGGACCACCGCGCCTTTGGTCGGCACCACGGTTTTGGCGACGTTATCAATGGCCGCGGTGGCATCGCTGGCCTCCACGGTATTGAGGGAAATCTGATTACTGTGGTACGGACGCACGTACGGCACAATCGCATTACCAAAGTAGTCGGTATGGACGTTAGTCTGGCCATTGATCGGCACCCCGGAGACGCCCGGCGTTTCCACCAGCGCTACGCTGTCATTCAACTGACGGGCCAGGGTAATACCGCCGCTGTGAACCACCATTCCGCCGCGCAGGCTATAGTTCAGACGTCGGCTGTAGTCGTCGTAGCTGTAACCGGCGGACACATCGGCATACGAGCTCTGGTAGCCGACGGTAACGTTGCCGTTGGTCGCTTCTGAATCGGCGTTATAGCCTTCCGATACCTGCCAGTTGAGCTGGTTTTGCTGCATTGCGGTGCCGGAAATACCGATGTTATGCGTGGTATCGCCGTGTTTGCTGCTGTTCATCGAGTAGTTAGCCGAAATCGACTGCGCCGCTTCACTATTGCTGAAGGCGCTGAACGGTACGCTAAAGTTAAGCGAGAAGACGTTATCGTCATCGTATTCATCGGAATCGTTGCCATAACCGCCATCAACGTTTTTCGTGTGCGCATAGTTCAGCGAGTACGATACCGGCCCCAGCGTGCTGCTAAAGCCGAGGTTCAGCGAGTCGGCGTGCTGGCTATTCCAGTAGGAGGCGTCATACATGGTCAGGGACAACGTACCGAAAGGCAGCGTCTGTGAGATAGTCACGTCGAAACGATTACGTTCGCGACCGTTATCGATGGCGCTGTTGCCCGGGTCCCAATCATTGAGGAAATCCTGGAACGACAGATAACCGCGGGTTGAGAATTTGTAGCCAGCCACCGCAATATCGGTGTTGGTCTGCTGCAGCGTCTTGCTGTAGCGCACGCGGTACGACTGGCCGCTATGGTGTTCCATCTGCCGTATATTGTCCGGCTGCGGGACATCCGCCCACGACTGTGAAATATCAAAAGAGAGCGCCCCGGCGCTGCCGAGGTTAAAACCGGTACCGGCAATCAGGTTGGAGTATTTGTCTTCCGCCTGAATATAGCCGCCGTACAAGGTCACGCCTTTGCCGACGCCCCAGGCCGCCGATCCCTGGACAAAGTTAAAGTCTTCCGCCCGCGAATCCGATCCGTCCTGGCGGGTTTTACCCGCCACCAGGCCATACTGCACCTGTCCTTCACGCTGTAGCACCGGCAATGTGGCGTAAGGGACGATGAAGCTACTTTGCGAACCATCAGACTCCTTGATCACCACTTTCAGGTCGCCGGAGCTACCGGTCGGGTACATATCGCTGAATTCGAATGGCCCCGGCGGCACCGTGGCCTTATAGATGCTGTGTCCGTTCTGGTACACCGTGACCTCGGCGTTGCTGCGGGCGATACCGCGGATCACCGGCGCGAAGCCCTGCATGCTGTCCGGCTTCATATCATTATCGGAATACATCTGTACCCCGGTAAAACCCACGCTATCAAACACGCCGCCGCGGGTGGTGCCCTGCCCGAGAACCAGTTGGCTTTTCAGGGATTTAATATCGCGGGAAGCGTAGGTGTACACCGAATCCCACTCACTTTCGGATTCAGAGTGGCTGTAGGTGGAATAGTTACGCAAACGCCACGCCCCCAGGTTCAGTCCCGGCTGCAGGCTGACGAACTGGTTGCTACTGTCCACGCCATTACGGTGGTGCAAATCCTGCTGACCAGAGACGCTGTAGTTAAGCAAACCGGCGGCAATACCTTCATCCCATCGCTCTGGCGAAACGTAACCACGAGCGGTGTTGAGCAGGGCAACCTGCGGGATAGTGAGATCAAAGCGCTGATTCGCCAGATCCATTTTCTGTTCCAGACCCGGAATAGCCTGCAGGCTGGCGCACTCGCTGGTTTTGTCCTGTTCGCTAAAGTAGTTATCGACCCGTACATTCCAGGCTTTCAGCTCAGACACGCTCAGGCACGCTCCAACAACCTGCCCGGCGGTGGTGTTTTTGTCGTCCGACAGCTTGCGAAAGGAAATGGTTTTAGTATCCACCAGGCTACCGTTGATATAAATATCGACGTTATAGTCACCAGGCGGTACCTCATCTTTGGCAAACAGACTGAGATCCATCATTGGCGTCTCTGTACTATCCGTTTCCAAAAGACGAGGGTTAAAATGTTCCTGAGCAATGGCGCTGAAAGAACTGAAGGCAATACTGAGCCCCAGCCCTAAAGAAAGGACATAGGTATGCTTAACTTTTTCCATTATTACCCTGTATCCGTACGGGATACGTACCGTGCCGATTAATATGAAGAGACTTTGTCCTGACCTTTCACGCCGTAATCATTAATCAGCGACCAGGTCACTTTGCCGTGGGAGGGGATCTTCCCTTCGGAAATATTCAGCGTGGAGAACGGTGCGACAAAATATTGGCCGCTGAGCGCATGATTATTAATTTCTATACGGGAGAAGTTCATATAAAACGGCGTCGGGTTATTGACCTGCACACCGCCGGCAACCGGCTTCCATACCACTTTATTTGCACTGCTTTCCGGCGACTGGCCTTTGAGTGCAACCGGGCGATAGATCAGCTTAATTTTCGAATTGATGGCAATCTGCATGGTATTTTTGCCAGCAGAACTATCATCCGTAGCGGGAATACCTTTTACGTTTAGCCACAATAATGATTCGCGATCTTCCGGAACCGGCATCCCTGAACGAACAATCCGGATCGACGCTTTTTTCCCGGCTTCGAGGCGAAACAGCGGCGGCGTAATAATCATAGTTTCTTTTTTCAGCGCGCTACCTTCGGCGGGACTGACCCAGGATTGCACCAGATTGGTAACTTTGTCCGAGTTTTCCACGGATAACGAGGCGGCCTGATGGGAGCCGTCAAAAATCACCCGCGTTCCGCCGGTAACGATACTGGCAGACGCATTCAGACTGGCAACGGCGGCCACACAAAAAACAAAAGCTGCGATGGGTTTCATTATGCAATGCACTCACAGAAATATAAGGAGGGTTTCCCCTCCTTCAGGATTAGTTATAGCGGACGTTATAGGTCACGACGGACTGAACCGTACCAGCAACAGCCTGATCAACAGCAATCATCGATGCGGTGTAGGTCTCGGTAGCAGAGCCAGAGTCCAGGGTAATAGGATCGTTGTCTGCATTGTTCTTCACGATGGTGCCATTAGAACCGCCTTGCTTCAGTTGAACGGCAACGTTTTGTGCAGCAGTGACGCCAACCCCAGAGGCAGTATTCGCGAAGTACGAGTCATCACCAGCCACCGGGTCAACCGGCGCAGAGAAGACAATATTGACATTGGACGCAGTCGGGCACTGGTCCAGATTAAAAACGAACTGTTTCGGCGCGCCGAGGTCACCTTTTGCTACCAAATCAGTTGCTGCCACGCTGCCCAGTTCAACGGTTGCATCCGGAGTACCGCCATCAACAGTGATGTTGCAACCCGTCTCCAGCACTTCACCGTTAAAGGTAATGGTGTTAGATGCCATCGCTGCCGCGCTCATGCCAAAAGTCAGAACCAGAGCTGCGCCGATTTTAGTAAGTTTCATTCTTTAATATCCCAATAAAAATAATAAACATCGCAATTATTAATTGTTGTCAAAATGACAACCGAAAAGCATTATCAACAAACGCCCATTAAATAATGCACGTTCAGTGATAATGTTTATTAACTCGTTTAGAAAAAATGGACGTCAATATGCATTTTAAAATACCCCATCGAGTCCATATTTAGACTACAAGATATTTACAGATTGATTCAAATTGGATGCATTTAATTAAAAACTTATGGAGGGTTGACTGTTTAAAAAATAAACAGAGAGAAGCAGAAATGAGTAATGATAGCTGACAAGATGTGAATTATAATCATTAATGATTAAGTCACTAGTTATAATCTAATTGAAAATAGTTGTCACGCCCTTTAATTCTAAATAAAAAGGCCCGGAATATCCGGGCCAGTCATTTAACGCTTATCTGCCGCCAACAGCGGTGGAATATGCGGCACCTGCGGCGCCTCATCAATATCTTTCTGCGTCATGCGGAACGCTTCCGGATAATGTTCGCGGCTGGTACGACGCAGCGGTTCGGTATTACGCCAGGTATAGAGGCAGTGCTGGCACTGGTAAACGATCCACACCCCTTTTACCGGCGACGTCGCCATCACTTCAATCTGCTCATCAGCGCAACGTGGACAAATCATCTTCTTCTCCTTATTTACGGTTGGCCAACATGGCGGTCAGTTTTTCAGCCCAGGCTTTGGTTTCCGGTAAATCCTGAACCGGCTGGCTGTAGTGACCGCGAAGGTCAGGCGCAACCGGGGTGGTGGCGTCGATAATCAGTTTGTCGGTGATCCCCGCCGGACTGGAACCAGGGTCAAGCTCCAGCACCGACATGTTCGGCAACTGTACCAGGTCGCCCGCCGGGTTGACCTTCGAGGAGAGCGCCCACATCACCTGCGGCAGGTTGAACGGATCGACATCTTCATCGACCATGATCACCATTTTCACGTAACCGAGGCCGTGCGGGGTAGTCATTGCCCGTAATCCCACCGCGCGGGCAAAACCGCCGTAGCGTTTTTTGGTGGAGATAATCGCCAGCAGACCATGGGTGTACATGGCATTGACCGCCTGCACCTCCGGGAACTCCGCCTTCAGCTGCTGGTACAGCGGCACGCAGGTCGCCGGGCCCATCAGATAGTCGATTTCGGTCCACGGCATTCCGAGATACAACGATTCAAAAATCGGTTTTGTGCGATAAGAGACTTTATCGATACGCACCACCGTCATATTGCGGCCGCCTGAGTAGTGGCCGGTGAACTCGCCGAACGGCCCTTCGATTTCACGCTTGCGCCCTTCAATCACCCCTTCAAGGATAACCTCTGAGCCCCAGGGAACGTCAAAGCCGGTCAGCGGCGCGGTGGCGATGGGATACGGGCTTTCGCGCAGCGCGCCCGCCATCTCATATTCTGACTGGTCATATTTCAGCGGCGTGGCGCCCATCAGGGTAATAATCGGGTCGTTACCCAGGGTGATGGCAATGGGCAGATCCTCACCGCGCTCTTCCGCTTTATGCAGATGCAGCGCGATATCGTGCATCGGTACCGGCTGCAGGCCCAGCTTGCGCTTGCCTTTCACTTCCATCCGGTAAATACCGACGTTCTGTTTGCCGAAGTGGTCCGGGTCAAGCGGATCGCGCGAAACCACACAGGCTTTGTCGAGATAGAAACCACCGTCGCCATCGTTCAGGCGGAACAGCGGCAGAATATCGAACAGGTTGATATCGTCGCCATCAACGGTGTTTTCCGCCCACGCCGGGTTGGCGCGACGCTCCGGCGTTACCGGGAATTTATCCCAGCGGCGAATAAATTCATCAATCTGCTTTTTCACCGGCGTGTTTGGCGGCAGCCCCAGCGAAATCGCGTGGTTTTGCCAGGAACCGATGGTGTTCATGGCGACACGGGCGTCGGTAAAGCCGCGAATGTTATCAAACCACAACGCTGGCGCGCCGTCACCGATGCGCCCTGTGGCGTTAGCGGCAGCGGCGAGATCCGGCTCGGCATTCACCTCTTCGCTAATTTTTAGCAGTTGCCCCTGCTCATCAAGCGCCTGCAAAAAGCTGCGTAAATCATCAAAAGCCATGATTAATTCTCCTGTGATAAATTCTCGACCGCGCGCAGGCCGTTCCAGCGGCGCGCTTTGTGATATTCGAGACCAAACTGATCCAGCACCCGGGTCACGATATGGTTGGTGATATCCTCTACCGTTTCCGGGTGGTTGTAATAGGCAGGCATGGGCGGCACCATCGCCACGCCCATGCGCGACAGCGCCAGCATGTTCTCCAGATGAATGGTGCTCAGCGGCATTTCACGCGGCACCAGAACCAGCTTGCGCCCCTCTTTCAGCACCACGTCCGCCGCGCGGCCGACTAACCCTTCCGCATAGCCAGCGCGAATACCCGCCAGCGTTTTCATGCTGCAGGGGATAACAATCATGCCGTCGGTACGAAACGATCCTGATGAGATGGTCGCGGCCTGATCCGCAGGGCTATGGCAGAAGTCCGCCAGCGCGGCGACATCACGAGCGCTATAGGGCGTTTCCAGCTCAATGGTGGTTTTTGCCCATTTCGACATGACCAGATGCGTTTCCACATCCGGCATTTCATTCAGCGCCTGTAACAGCGCGACGCCTAACGGCGCGCCGGTCGCCCCGGTCATCCCAATAATCAGTTTCATTCGCTACCTCATACATTGTTCGCATACGAACATTTGTATTAAAACTACGCTCATTCTTGCGAGATCTCAATATCGTTCGTACACGATCGCATCAATAATCAAAAAAATGAGATGTGAAAAGAAGCCGAAAATACGGCTATCATAAAGGTGATATTTTTGTGACGGAGTGTCCATGGAGTTACGTAACGAGGCGTTCCACCTTCTACGCCAGCTTTTTCAACAGCATACCGCGCGCTGGCAGCATGAATTACCGGAACTGACCAAGCCGCAATACGCGGTGATGCGCTCGGTCGCCGAACATCCTGGTATCGAGCAGGTGACGCTTATCGAAGCGGCCGTCAGCACAAAAGCGACGCTGGCGGAGATGCTTAGCCGGATGGAGAAACGCGGGCTGGTACGCCGCGAACACGATCCGAGCGATAAACGTCGCCGCTTTGTCTATCTGACGAATGAAGGGCAGGCGCTGCTGGCAAATTCCATGCCGCAAGGCAATCGGGTCGATGAAGAGTTTTTGAGCCGCCTTAACGAAGAGGAGCGCGCGCAGTTTTCCCGGCTGGTGCTGAAAATGATGGAAAATAAAAACGCGGATTAAGCGGTTCGTTCGCGCAGAAAATCGATAAATGCCCGGACCTTGGTTGGCACATGCTGCACGTCCGGGTAGACGGCGTATACCCCCTGCGATGGAAAAATATACTCCGGCACTACCCGCACCAGCTCCTGCCGCGCGATAGCTTCGGCCACCAGCCACTCCGGGAGTAGCGCCACTCCGCTTCCCGCCAGCGCGAAGCCCATTAACGCTTGTGCGCTATCGGCTGAGATCCGCGGTGGTTGCGTAATTTCAAAAGCGATCGATTGCCCTTCGGCGGTCAGGAGCTGCCAGCGTAGCGGCGTCGCCAGGCGCTCGTTAACAATCCACGCCGCCTGCGCCAGGTCGGCAAGCGTGCGCAGCGGATGTTTATCCAGCCAAATCGGCGAGGCCACGGGCACGATGGCGAAACGCGAAATACGAGCCGCGTGATAGCGCGAATCGGCCAGGGTCCCGAGGCGTATCGCGACATCAAAACGTTCAGAGATCAAATCCGCGTGATAAGACGATGAGACGTGACGCACCCGCAGCGCCGGATGTCGACGAGCAAATTCCGCCAGTGCCGGGATAATCACCTGGGCGCCATATTCCGGGGTGGTGGTGATCCGCAGTTCACCGCTTAACCCGGCGTGGCTGGCGCGCACCTCATCCTGTAAATTCTCCGCGGCTTTCAACAACCCGACGCCGCGCTGGTAAAACACCCCCCCGGCTTCGGTGAGCGTTAACCGGCGCGTCGAACGCAGCAGCAACGTCACCCCCAGTTCACTCTCTAGCTGGCGAACGTTAAAACTGACCACCGCTTTGGTCTGCCCAAGCGCCGCCGCAGCAGCAGTAAAGCTTCCGGCATCAACAACGGCGACAAACATGGTAACGCGCTGCAGGTTTAGCATTTGAATAGGGCTTATTGTCAAAAATTTTTAGACAGTATATCCCTGAAAAGCGCATTTATCCGCCCCTGACGCGCGGTTTACAGTAATCCCCTGCATTGCCTGCAGCTTAATCCGGAGAAAACATGAACCCATGGATCCAAGAAGTTATCGACGCCCACGTGATCATTGAACAATGGCTGGGCCGGAAAGAAGGTAGCGCACAAGCGCTGATGAGCCGTTTTGCACAAGAGTTTACAATGGTTCCTATCAGCGGCGCTAAGATGGATTACCCGACGGTAAGCGGCTTTTTCCATAGCGCTGGCGGCAGCCGCCCGGGATTAAGTATCGTGGTTGATAATGCGCAAGTGTTGAGCGAATGGCATGACGGCGGCGCGGTGCTCTACCGCGAAAGCCAGACCCTGCCGGAACAAGGCGAAGTCGTACGCTGGTCCACGGCGATATTTCAACGCATTGAGGGAAAAATCTTCTGGCGTCACCTGCAGGAAACCCGTATCGGTTAATGCAAAGGAAAAGGCCCAATCGCTGGATTGGGCCTTTTTGAGAGAAAACGATTTATTCGCGGAATAGCGCTTCGATGTTTAGCCCCTGTCCCTGCAGGATCTCCCGCAGGCGGCGCAGGCCTTCCACCTGAATCTGACGCACGCGTTCGCGGGTCAGGCCGATTTCACGCCCCACATCTTCAAGCGTTGCGGCTTCATATCCCAGCAGCCCGAAACGACGAGCCAGTACTTCGCGCTGTTTGGCGTTCAGTTCGAACAGCCATTTGACGATGCTTTGTTTCATATCATCGTCCTGCGTGGTGTCTTCCGGGCCGTTGTCTTTTTCATCGGCCAGAATATCCAGCAGCGCTTTTTCTGAGTCACCGCCCAGCGGGGTATCCACTGAGGTAATGCGCTCGTTCAGACGCAGCATACGGCTAACGTCATCAACCGGTTTATCCAGCTGTTCGGCTATCTCTTCGGCGCTTGGCTCGTGGTCCAGCTTATGCGACAACTCGCGCGCGGTACGCAGATAAACGTTCAGCTCTTTCACAATATGGATGGGTAAACGAATGGTACGGGTTTGGTTCATAATCGCCCGTTCAATCGTTTGACGGATCCACCAGGTGGCGTAGGTTGAAAAACGGAACCCACGCTCCGGGTCAAACTTCTCAACTGCGCGGATCAGGCCGAGGTTACCTTCTTCAATCAGATCCAGCAGCGCCAGACCACGATTGCTGTAACGACGAGCAATCTTCACCACCAGACGCAGGTTACTTTCAATCATGCGACGGCGTGAAGCAACATCTCCACGTAGTGCGCGACGGGCGAAATAGACTTCTTCTTCGGCCGTCAGCAGCGGGGAATAACCAATCTCACCAAGATACAGCTGTGTCGCATCGAGAACGCGCTGGGTGGCGCCTTGCGACAGCAGCTCTTCCTCAGCCAGATCGCTATCACTGGGTTCCTCTTCTACTAAGGCTTTCTCGTCGAAAACCTCCATTCCGTTCTCATCAAATTCCGCGTCTTCATTTAAATCATGAACTTTCAGCGTATTCTGACTCATAAAGGTGGCTCCTACCCGTGATCCCTGAGCAAAGCACCTTCCGCGACCCATCACTAAACGACGCCGGAGTTATCCTCTTTATGCCTCCACTGAAGGAGGCATATCGCGACCGCCCTGGCGCCTTTCATGGTGTTACGCTTATCCGTACTTTGCCAAATTATCGCTGCGGTAAGTACTGCAGCGGGTTGACGGATTTCCCCTTGTAACGAATTTCAAAATGTAATCTTGTTGAGCTGGTTCCGGTGCTACCCATGGTAGCGATTTTCTGCCCCGCTTTGACTTCCTGTTGCTCCCGAACCAGCATGGTATCGTTATGAGCGTAGGCACTCAGGTAATCATCGTTGTGTTTGATGATAATAAGATTACCGTAACCGCGCAGTGCGTTACCGGCATAGACGACGCGCCCATCGGCGGTCGCGACAATAGCCTGTCCTTTACTGCCTGCAATGTCGATACCTTTATTGCCGCCTTCCGCGCCGCTAAAGTTCT
The DNA here is from genome assembly GCF_040064335.1 of Klebsiella sp. CN_Kp088. NCBI lineage: Bacteria > Pseudomonadati > Pseudomonadota > Gammaproteobacteria > Enterobacterales > Enterobacteriaceae > Klebsiella > Klebsiella sp. CN_Kp088. The sequence continues at coordinate 75,653 of NZ_JBEAIQ010000017.1, forward strand.
CGATAACCTTGCCATCAGTCGGCCAGCGCCATGATGAGATCGGCGAACTGGTAGACGTACTGCTTGCAGTCGGTTGGGTTGTGCTAACAGTTGATGGCGCCGTAACCGGAGCGACCGTTGTCGTGGTCGTTGCTGGTTTATTATTCGGCAACATCTTAGTAGCACTCTGTTCACCTGAAGATTCAGAATACGTAATAGTCGGTTGTGACGCAACCACTGCGGTGGATTTTTGTGCAGAAGTTGTGGTGGCCGTCGCACCGCCGCTCGCTTGCGCGCTAGCCTGAGATACCGGGTTTTCGCCGGTGATCGGCTGGCCTGCGGAGTTGCCGACCTGCAGCACCTGGCCCACGTTCAGCGCGTACGGCGCCGGGACGTTGTTGCGTTCCGCAAGGTCGCGGAAATCGTTGCCGGTGACCCATGCGATATAGAACAGGGTATCGCCGCGCTTAACGGTATAGGTGCTGCCGCCGGTGTAGCTGCCTTTCGGAATATCGCCATATTTACGGTTGTAAACGATCTTACCGTTCACCGTCTGCACCGGTTGCTGAGCCATCGGCTGAACCTGGGTCGGCTGAGTCTGAATTGGCTGGGTCTGCATCGGCTGAATCGGCTGAGCCGGCGGAACTTGCTGCGCGCCGGAGGATGGCGGTGTAATCAGCATCCCGGAATTGGTGCTGGAGGACGCAGCGCCGCTTGCCGAATTCACCGGCGCAGGCGGATTATTGGTATTTGTACACCCGGCCAGCCAGAGTGAAACCAGTGACAACGCCGCAATACGGCTTACGGTAAATTTTGGGCTTCCCGCGCTCATTTATCCCCCAGGAATATGTTAACTGCCAATATCTTGCTTACCGGGCAGCGCCCGGCCAGGACACTGAAAAATGTGTCCACCCTACGCCTAAACTTAGGCAAAAAAAACCTGGAATAATCCGGGTTCAGGCCAGTTCCCCTCTGACGAGCGGAACAAAGCGAACGGCTTCGACGGTATCGATGAAAAATTCGCCGCCGCGGCGACGGATCCGCTTCAGGTACTGATGTTCTTCACCGACAGGCAAAACCAGCACGCCGCCTTCATCAAGCTGCGCCATCAGCGCGGCCGGAATTTCCGGCGGCGCGGCGGTGACGATAATCGCGTCAAAAGGCGCGCGAGCCTGCCAACCCTGCCATCCATCGCCATGACGGGTTGAAACATTATGTAAATCAAGTTGTTTAAGACGCCGGCGCGCCTGCCACTGCAGGCTCTTAATCCGCTCAACCGAGCAGACGTGGTGCACAAGGTGCGCCAGGATCGCCGTCTGATAGCCGGAGCCGGTGCCAATTTCCAGCACCCTTGAGTCCGGCGTCAGTTCCAGAAGCTCCGTCATCCGCGCCACCATATAAGGCTGCGAGATGGTTTGCCCCTGGCCAATCGGCAGCGCGGTGTTTTCCCACGCCTTATGTTCAAAGGCTTCATCAACGAATTTTTCGCGCGGAACCTGCGCGATTGCCTCGAGGACCCGCTCATCGACGATGCCCTGAGTGCGTAGCTGATTCAACAAACTTTCAACACGTTTACTTACCATTGCGTATCAACCCCGACGCGTTCTAACCAATCGGTTACCACCTCATGTGCCTGATGAGCGGTTAAATCGACATGCAATGGCGTTACGGAAACATAGCCTTCATCCACCGCCGCAAAATCGGTCCCCGGCCCGGCATCGCGCTTATCACCCGGCGGGCCGATCCAGTACAGCGTATTGCCGCGCGGATCTTTTTGCGGGATGACCTGGTCGGCCGGGTGCCGGTTGCCGCAGCGGGTGACGCGAATGCCTTTGATTTGCTCGAGGGGAAGATCCGGCACGTTGATGTTGAGGATCCGCCCGGTACGCAGCGGCTCGCGGCTTAACGCGCGCAGAATGGTGCACGTCACTGCCGCCGCGGTATCGTAATGTTGATAGCCGTTCAGCGAAACGGCAAGGGCGGGAAAACCAAGATGGCGGCCTTCCATCGCGGCCGCGACGGTACCGGAATAGATAACATCATCGCCAAGATTGGGGCCCGCGTTGATTCCAGAGACCACAATATCCGGGCGCGGGCGCATCAGCGCGTTAACGCCGAGATAAACGCAGTCGGTCGGCGTGCCCATCTGGACGGCGATATCGCCATTTTCAAAGGTGAACGTGCGCAGAGAAGATTCCAGCGTGAGCGAATTTGAGGCGCCGCTGCGATTACGATCGGGTGCAACAACCTGGACCTCGGCAAATTCGCGTAAGGCCTTCGCCAGGGTTTGGATCCCCGGCGCGTGGATACCGTCATCGTTACTCAGCAATATTCGCATAGTCACCCGTTGTATTGATAAGTTCCCTTACCACGCTGGTGGCAAAACTTCCCGCTGGCAGCCAGAAGCGCAGTTCAACAGTGACATCATCCCACCAGTTCCAGCACAATTGCTGCGGATACAGCAGCATCGCCCGGCGCGCGGCTTCAACTTTCTCGCGCGCCAGCAGCGCCTGTAGCGACGTTTCTTCGGCTATCGCGGCTTGCTCGGCGGCCAGCGCATCGCGTTGGCTGCCCCAGTCGCCGCTGCCCGGCAGCGCAGCGGTAATCATCAGCTCGCGGTTATCGACCCGCGCCTGCAATTCCGCCAACTCTTCGGTGGTTGCCACAAACCAGCTTCCGCGCCCCGCTAATTGTAGCGCATCGCCATCAACAACCTGATTAAATTCCGTTTTTTTTAATCTAATTGCAACTTGCTGATTAAACAACGCGCTGCGAGCCGCCGACAACCAAAAACTGCGTTTATTGCGATCGCGCACCGGTTCGCCGCTCTCGGCCCAGCGCAAAGCGCCCTGCAGGTTACTGCCGCCGATACCAAAGCGTTGCGCGCCAAAATAGTTCGGCACGCCGCCGTCGGCAATCGCCTGCAAGCGCTTTTCGACATCGTCGCGATCGCTGATTTCCCGCAGGATCAGCGTGAACTGGTTGCCCTTCAGCGCGCCTAAACGCAGCTTACGCTTATGGCGTGCATACTCCAGCACCTGGCAGCCTTCGAGCTGAAACTTGCTCAGATCCGGCATCTCTTTGCCCGGCACGCGGGCGCACAGCCACTGTTCGGTGACCGCATGCTTATCCTTTTGCCCGGCAAAGCTCACTTCGCGCGCATGGATTTTAAGGAATTTCGCCAGCGCATCGGCAACAAAACGGGTGTTGCAGCCATTTTTCAGAATCCGCACCAGCACATGTTCGCCTTCGCCATCAGGGGCGAAACCGAGGTCTTCGACCACCAGAAAGTCTTCCGGATTGGCCTTCAGCCGCCCCTGGCCCAGCGGCTTGCCGTGCAGGTATGTTAAGTCATCAAAGGCGATCATTGCGCAGCCTTACGCAGCAGCGCCACCGCTTCACAGGCGATGCCTTCGCCACGGCCGGTGAAGCCAAGCTTCTCGGTGGTGGTCGCTTTCACATTGACATCGTCCATATGGCAGCCGAGATCTTCGGCGATAAACACGCGCATCTGCGGGATATGCGGCAGCATTTTTGGCGCCTGGGCGATGATGGTGACGTCAACGTTGCCAAGGGTATATCCCTTCGCCTGAATCCGCCGCCACGCTTCACGCAGCAGCTCCCGGCTATCCGCGCCTTTAAAGGCCGGATCGGTATCCGGGAACAGTTTGCCGATGTCGCCGAGCGCCGCGGCGCCCAGCAGCGCGTCGGTCAGCGCATGTAGCGCGACATCGCCATCGGAATGGGCGAGCAGCCCTTTCTCATAAGGAATACGTACCCCGCCAATAATAATTGGCCCTTCACCGCCAAAAGCGTGTACGTCAAAACCGTGTCCAATTCGCATTAAGCCTTCTCCTGGTGTCGGGAACGGGTAAGGTAAAATTCGGCCAGCGCCAGATCTTCCGGGCGCGTTACTTTAATATTATCAGCTCGTCCGGCGACCAATTCGGGATGGAAGCCGCAGTACTCCAGCGCCGACGCTTCATCGGTGATGGTCGCGCCTTCATCCAGCGCGCGCGTCAGGCAGTCAAATAGCAGTTCACGCGGGAAAAATTGCGGCGTCAGCGCATGCCATAAATCATTGCGTTCAACGGTATGGGCGATCGCGGTTTTGCCCGGTTCGGCACGCTTCATGGTATCGCGCACCGGCGCGGCAAGAATCCCGCCGACGCGGCTTGTCGCGCTCAGCGCCAGCAGTCGCGAGAGATCGTCCTGATGCAGGCACGGTCGCGCGGCATCATGAACCAGCACCCATTGCGCATCCGCTAACGCTTTGAGCCCCGCCAGTACCGAATCGGCGCGCTCGGCGCCGCCGTCAACGACGGTGACCTGCGGATGATGGGCTAAGGGAAGTTGACTAAAGCGAACGTCGCCGGGGCTGACGGCGATCACCACCCGCTGAACGCGTTCGTTCGCCAGCAGCGCGGCGACCGAATGTTCGAGAATCGTTTTGTTACCGATTGAGAGATATTGTTTCGGGCACTCCGTTTGCATACGGCGGCCAAAACCGGCTGCCGGCACCACGGCGCAAACGCCCGGAAAAGTGGCTGCCATATTGTCATCCTGGGCTTGTTTATCGATTATTCTGCGCAGAACCCTGATTGCGTTTTGAGGCATCCGGCACCAGACGATAGAATGTTTCGCCCGGGCGGGTCATGCTGAGTTCATTGCGTGCGCGTTCTTCGATCGCTTCCTGACCGCCGTTGAGATCGTCAATTTCGGCGAAAAGCTGATCGTTGCGCGCTTTTAATTTGGCGTTAGTGGCCTGCTGAGCGGAGACATCGTCATTAACCCGGCTATAGTCGTGCAAACCATTTTTGCCAAACCACAGCGAGTACTGTAGCCAGACCAGCAAAGCTAATAATAGCAGCGTTAATTTACCCATCCTGCCCCCTGAAAAACGGCATCATCATCCCATAACTCGCCGGAGTACTCTACCCTGGCGCGCGGACGATGCCGCGTAACGCGGGGACTGTACCACATTTTTGCGATGGATACCCAGGCTTGATTCATCCCAAAAAGGCTATCCCAACAGCCAGAGGAACAGCAGACCAAACATCAGCCCGACGGTTAAAATCGTCGCGCAAACGCTGTAAATCAGCTTGCCGTCCAGTAATGAATGTAGCGCAATACCGACCACCACGGCGACCGGCATAATGGCAAGGAAGAAAGGCCAGGTGTAGAGGAAGAAAAAGAGCGTATTACCGCCATACAAGAGGAAGGGAATACCCAGCGCCAGCAGCCACGAAATAAAGCCCACGGCGGCACCCGACAAAGACCAGGTGGTCTCGTCGCTGGCCGCCGGAGGCGGTTCTGAACGAATAATACTGAGGTTCTGGGTATTGCGCATATCGAATCCTGTTGACCGGCCGACCGGCACCCCTCGATGCCGTTGCCTTTTCAGGATCTGATAATATCGCTCTGTCGAAGCAGGTCTAATAGTTGGTGCACCAAATTTGTTACCAATTGTTCACCATCCAGATGAATTTCAGCATTCTCCGGGGATTCATAGACCGAATCAATACCGGTAAAATTGCGCAACTCCCCTGCCCGCGCCTTCTTGTACAATCCTTTTGGATCCCGCGTCTCACAGATGGCTAACGGGGTATCGACAAAGACCTCGATAAAGCGTCCCTCTCCCAAACGCTCACGTACCATCTGCCGTTCTGCACGATGCGGAGATATAAACGCCGTCAATACAACCAGCCCGGCATCGACCATCAGCTTAGCCACTTCACCGACGCGGCGAATGTTCTCTTTGCGATCGTCGTCACTGAATCCCAGATCGCTGCACAGCCCGTGGCGCACATTATCGCCGTCAAGCAAATAGGTGCTTACGCCAAGCTCGTGCAGCGCCTCTTCCAGCGCCCCAGCGACGGTGGATTTACCCGACCCCGAGAGGCCGGTAAACCACAGCACCACGCCGCGATGGCCATGGTGCTGCTCGCGCTGCTCTCGGGTCACCGGATGCGCATGCCAGACGACGTTTTCGTCATGCCGGGCCATTACTTGCCTCCCAGCAGATCGCGCGCGTCCCAGTGCGGGAAGTGTTTACGAATCAATTGATTCAGTTCCAGTTCAAACGCGCTGTACTGCGACGTCGGGGCCTGCGCCTGCAGGTGCGGTTCGTTGACCATTCCCGCGCCAACCGTCACGTTGCTCAGGCGATCGATAAAGATAAGCCCGCCGGTCACCGGGTTGTCCTGATACGGATCGAGCACCAGCGGCTCGTCAAAGGTCAGCTCCACCAGCCCAATGCCGTTCAGCGGCAGGGTTTCGACTTCACGCTGGGTCAGATTATTGATGTCCACCTGATAGCGGATAGCGTCAACACGGGCGCGGGTTTTCTTGCCAGCCACTTTAATGTCATAGCTCTGGCCCGGCGACAGCGCCTGTTCCGCCATCCACACGACGTCGATGCTGGCGCTTTGTACCGCAGGCAGCGAGGCCTCAGCGTCAACCAGCAAATCGCCGCGGCTGATGTCGATTTCATCTTTCAGAACGATAGTGATCGCTTCCCCCGCCCCGGCCTGCGGCAGGTCGCCGTCAAAGGTGACAATACGCGCCACGTTCGACTCGACGCCCGACGGCAATACCTTCAGGCGCTGGCCAACGGTGACCGTACCGGAAGCGACGGTGCCGGAGAAACCGCGGAAATCCAGGTTCGGACGGTTCACGTACTGCACCGGGAAGCGCAGCGGCTGGCTTTCAACCTCGCGCTGGATGTCAACGGTTTCCAGCACTTCCAGCAGCGTCGGGCCGCTGTACCACGGCATTTTACCGCTCTGGGTGGCGACGTTATCCCCTTCCAGCGCCGAGAGCGGCACGAAACGGATATCAAGTTTGCCCGGCAGCTGTTCGGCGAAGGTCAGATAATCTTCACGAATTTCATTGAAGCGCGCTTCGCTGAACTCGACGAGATCCATTTTGTTCACCGCGACCACCAGGTGCTTAATCCCCAATAGCGTAGAGATAAAGCTGTGGCGGCGAGTCTGGTCGAGCACGCCTTTGCGGGCGTCAATCAGCAGGATCGCCAGATCGCAGGTGGACGCGCCGGTCGCCATATTACGGGTGTACTGCTCATGGCCCGGCGTGTCGGCAATGATAAATTTGCGTTTCTCAGTCGAGAAGTAGCGATAGGCGACATCAATGGTGATGCCCTGCTCACGCTCGGCCTGCAGGCCATCCACCAGCAGCGCCAGATCCAGTTTCTCACCCTGAGTACCGTGACGCTTGCTGTCATTGTGCAGGGAAGAGAGCTGATCTTCATAAATCTGGCGCGTATCGTGCAGCAGGCGGCCAATCAAGGTACTTTTGCCGTCATCGACGCTGCCGCAGGTCAGAAAACGCAGCAGGCTTTTGTGCTGTTGCGCGTGCAGATAAGCTTCTACGCCACCTTCTTTAGCAATTTGTTGTGCAATCGTAGTGTTCATGGCGGCTCCTTAGAAATACCCCTGACGTTTTTTCAGCTCCATGGAGCCTGCCTGGTCGCGGTCAATGACGCGCCCCTGACGTTCGCTGGTGGTGGATACCAGCATCTCTTCAATAATTTCCGGCAGCGTTTGCGCGTTGGACTCTACCGCGCCGGTCAGCGGCCAACAGCCGAGGGTACGGAAGCGCACCATCTGCTTTTTGATCATCTCGCCCGGCTGCAGATCGATACGATCGTCATCAATCATCATCAGCATGCCATCACGCTCTAGTACCGGGCGCTCTGCCGCCAGGTACAGCGGAACGATTTCAATATTTTCCAGATAGATGTACTGCCAGATATCCAGCTCGGTCCAGTTAGAGAGCGGGAAGACGCGAATGCTTTCGCCTTTGTTAATCTGGCCGTTGTAGTTATGCCACAGCTCCGGACGCTGATTTTTCGGGTCCCAGCGGTGGAAACGATCGCGGAAGGAGTAAATTCGCTCTTTGGCGCGGGATTTCTCTTCATCGCGACGCGCGCCGCCGAATGCGGCATCAAAGCCATATTTGTTCAACGCCTGCTTCAGGCCTTCGGTTTTCATGATATCGGTGTGCTTGGCGCTGCCGTGAACGAACGGGTTGATGCCCATCTCCACCCCTTCCGGGTTTTTATGCACCAGCAGCTCGCAGCCATAAGCTTTGGCGGTACGGTCACGGAATTCATACATCTCACGGAATTTCCAGCCGGTATCGACGTGCAGCAGCGGGAACGGCAGGGTCCCCGGATAAAACGCTTTGCGCGCCAGATGCAGCATTACGCTGGAATCTTTACCGATGGAGTACATCATCACCGGGTTAGAGAATTCGGCGGCCACCTCACGAATGATATGGATGCTTTCCGCCTCCAGTTGCCGCAGGTGAGTGAGTCGTTTTTGGTCCATAACCGTTCCTTAAGCCAGATTTACCACAGAAGAGTTAAACCCTTCCGCTGTCGTTGTGTGTTGAAACCAGGCGAGCTGCTGATGCAGCTGTACCACTTCGCCCACCACCAGTAGCGCGGGCATTGGGGCATCTTTCGCCAGATGTTCGAGCTGTTGTAACGTGCCTGTCAGCGTCTGCTGATCCTCGCGAGTGCCGCGGGAAATCACCGCCACCGGAGTATTCGCGTCGCGGCCATGGGCGATCAGCTGAGCGCTGATGTCCGCCGCTTTCATGGTGCCCATGTAAATCGCCAGCGTTTGTTGGCTCTTCGCCAGCAGCGCCCAATCAAACGGCGCGCTGTCAGATTTATAGTGACCGGTGACGAAAACTGCGCTTTGCGCATAATCGCGATGGGTCAGCGGAATGCCGGCATAGGCCGTCGCGCCCGCCGCGGCGGTAACGCCTGGCACCACCTGGAACGGGATCCCGGCGGCGGCGGCGGCCTGCAGTTCTTCCCCGCCGCGTCCGAAAATAAACGGATCGCCGCCCTTCAGGCGCACCACCGTTTTCCCCGCTTTGGCGGCCTCCACCAGCATTTGGTTTGTTTCGTGCTGCGGTACGGAGTGCTCGCCCGCGCGCTTGCCAACGCAGATCATTTCGGCATCGCGGCGCACCAGTTCCCGCACGCTCTCGGTCACCAGATGGTCATAAAACACCACGTCCGCCTGTTGAATCGCCTGCAGGCCGCGTAGCGTCAGCAAGCCGGCATCCCCCGGCCCGGCGCCTACCAGAATAATTTCGCCCACGCTGCGTTCCGGCCTGTCGAGTTCATCCTGCAGCGCCCGTTCCGCCGCCGCGTGGTTACCGGCCACCATCAGGCTGGCAAAACGCCCGGTGAAAACGCGCTCCCAGAAGCGACGACGCGCTTCGGTGGTGGTCAGCCGGGTTTTCAGATGATGGCGCCAGTAGCTCGCCGTTTCAGCCAGTCGCCCCAAATTTGTGGGCAGTAGCGCTTCGATTTTTTCACGCAGAATGCGCGACAGCACCGGCGCCTTGCCGCTGGAGGAGATCGCCACCAGCAGCGGCGACCTGTCGACAATAGAAGGAAAGACGAATGAGCACAGTTGCTGGTCATCCACCACATTTACCAGGCGGTAACGCGCGTTAGCCGCGGCAAACACCCGCTGGTTGAGTTCACGATCGTCGGTGGCGGCAATCACCAGAAATACATCGTCCACCTGCTGCTCATCAAAGGCGGTTGCCCGCCAGCTGATTTGCTGACGTTCAACCTGTTCAGCGAGCTCCGGCGACAGGACGGCGGCGACCACCTGTACCTTCGCCTGCGCCCGCAGCAAGAATTTAATCTTACGGACGGCAATTTCACCGCCGCCGATAACCAGCACGGGTCTCTCTTTCAACTCGGCAAACAGGGGCAAGTAATCCACGGCGCAACAACTCTCTTACATTCAGCAATAGAGGGACTATAGGGCGCGGCCTTGAGCAAATGAAATTACGAAATGGAATGAGTTGTGACGCAAAAGAATAACGAGCTGGAAATCTAAATATCAAAAAGTGCTTAACACGCTCATTTTCCGCTATTTAAGAGCAAATGAAATTGTTTAAGCGCCGTCACAGTTTCATACTAACGCGGTCGAAATGTTTCGCTTGTGTAAGGACCCATTATGTTTTCCGCGATGTGCCGCCGTCTGCTGCCGCTGGCGCTTGGCACAGGTTTTGTCTTCTCCGCCGCTCCGGCATTCAGCGCCCTGGGCGACACCGCCAATACCCAGGCCCGCCATATTGCTACCGTCTTCCCCGGAAGAATGACCGGTACGCCGGCCGAGATGCTATCAGCCGATTATCTTCGTCAACAGTTTGCCCAGATGGGTTATCAGAGCGACGTACGTAGCTTTAATACCCGCTACATCTATACCGACAGCAATCAACGTAAGAACTGGCACAACGCCACCGGCAGCACGGTTATCGCCGCGCATGAAGGCCAGTCTCGCCAGCAAATCATTATTATGGCGCACCTCGATACCTACGCGCCGCAGAGCGATAAAGACGTTGAGAACAACCTTGGCGGCCTGACGCTGCAGGGGATCGACGATAACGCAATGGGGCTCGGCGTGCTGCTGGAGCTGGCGGAACATTTAAAGAACGTCCCCACCCGTTACGGCATTCGCTTTATCGCCACCAGCGGCGAGGAAGAAGGCCGCCTGGGCGCGCAAAACATACTTAAACGCATGAGCGAGGCGGAAAAGAAAAATACGCTACTGGTGATTAATCTCGATAACCTGGTGGTCGGCGATAAGCTCTATTTCAATAGCGGGCGCAGCACGCCGGCATCGGTACGCAAGCTGACCCGCGATCGCGCGCTGGCTATCGCCCGTAGTCACGGTATCGCCGCGTTCACCAATCCAGGGCTGAATCCGGAGTTCCCGAAAGGCACCGGTTGCTGTAACGATGCCAGCGTTTTTGATAGCGCCGGGATCCCGGTACTCTCCGTGGAAGCGACTAACTGGTCATTGGGTAAAAAGGATGGCTATCAGCAGCGCAGTAAAACCCGTAGCTTCCCGCAGGGGACCAGCTGGCATGATGTACAACTGGATAACCAACAGTATATCGACAAAGCGCTGCCGGGAAGGATCGAGCGCCGCGGGCGCGATGTAGTCAAAGTGATGCTGCCGCTGGTGAAAGAGCTGGCGAAAGTTGAGAAGAAAAACTGATTTGCGCAAAGCGAACCCGCGGTATAGCCCGCGTGTCCGCTTTGGAATAACACTCTCCGGCATAACGCATCGCTTAGCCTTCGTGCAATCCGCACTCCCGCTTGAGGCCAAAGAATCGGGTTTCTTCTTCCGCCATACCGGGTTCCCATTTACGGGTAGTGTGAGTGTCACCAACGGACAAATACCCCTGCTCCCATAGCGGGTGGTATTTCAGGCCGTGCTTTTGCAGATACTGATAAACCGTCCGGTTATCCCAGTCGATAATCGGCAGCAGCTTAAAGACGCCGCGCTGGATAGCCAGCACCGGTAAATGTGCCCGGCTGCCGGACTGCTCGCGGCGCAGGCCAGCAAACCAGGTGCGGGTGTTGAGCTCCTTCAGCGCCCGGTTCATCGGCTCAACTTTGTTGATTTCATTGTACTTCTCAATGCCTTCAACGCCCTGCTCCCACAGTTTGCCGTAACGCGCTTCCTGCCAGGCGGCGCTTTCCGTCGCCCGGTAGACTTTAAGGTTCAGGTTGAGCTTCTCGGTCAATTCATCAATAAACTGATAGGTTTCCGGGAACAGATAGCCTGTATCGGTCAGGATCACCGGAATGTCCGGGCGCAGCTGGTTCACCAGATGCAGGCTGACTGCCGCCTGAATACCAAAGCTTGAAGAGAGCGCATAGTCGCCGGGCAGGTTTTCCAGCGCCCATGCCACGCGTTCTTCGGCGCTGAGTTTTTCCAGCTGAGTGTTAACTTCCGCCAGCGCCATGACGCGTTCTACTTTGGGCAGATCGTTCAGCGCGTTTAGATCGAGTTTGGACATAGGTTCCTCACTGTGTGCCTTGCCTGATGGCGCTTCGCTTATCAGGCCTACGCGAACGGTAGGCCTGATAAGGCATTCATGCCGCTATCCGGCAATTCAGGTTATTCCCAGAAATCACGCGCCGGGTCGAGCACCGGGCGAATGATGCCCGCACGCACCGTAAAGTCGCCGAAGCCTTCACCCGCTTCGCGCTCTTTCGCCCAGCGCCCTACCAGCTCGTCGAGCGAAGCAAGGATCTCCGGCTCGGTGATATTTTCACGATACATTCGTGGAATGCGCGTCCCGCTGCGGTTGCCGCCGATATGCAGGTTATAGCGGCCAGGGGCTTTACCCACCAGGCCAACTTCCGCCAGCATCGCGCGGCCGCAGCCGTTCGGGCAACCCGTGACGCGGGTTACGATATGCTCATCGCCAACGCCGTGCTTGCTCATCACCTCTTCGACCTTGTCGATAAACGACGGCAGGAAACGCTCGGCTTCGGCCATCGCTAACGGACAGGTCGGGAACGACACGCAGGCCATTGAGTTCTCACGCTGCGCCGTGACGGCATTCATCAGGCCATGATCGCGGGCCAGTTTCTCGATCCGCGCTTTCTGATCTTCCGGTACGCTGGCGATGATCAGGTTCTGGTTGGCGGTGATACGGAATTCACCTTTGTGAATCTTCGCGATCTCCAGCAGGCCAGTTTTTAGCGGGCGGCCCGGATAATCCAGAATACGGCCGTTCTCAATAAACAGCGTCAGGTGCCAGTTATTATCGATACCCTTAACCCAGCCGATGCGGTCGCCGCGGCCGGTAAACTCGTACGGACGAATCGGTTCGAATTTGATCCCGGCACGACGCTCAACTTCCGCCTTGAAGGTCTCCACGCCGACGCGCTCAAGGGTATATTTGGTTTTCGCGTTTTTACGATCGGTACGATTACCCCAGTCGCGCTGGGTGGTCACGACCGCTTCCGCCACTGCCAGGGTATGCTCCAGCGGCAGATAGCCAAACTCGCTGGCGGTACGCGCATAGGTTTTCTTATTACCGTGTTCGATAGACAACCCGCCGCCCACCAGCAGGTTAAAACCGACCAGCTTGCCGTTTTCCGCAATCGCCACGAAGTTCATATCATTGGCGTGCAGATCGATATCGTTCTGCGGCGGGATCACCACCGTCGTTTTGAATTTACGCGGCAGATAGGTCTGGCCGAGGATCGGTTCCTCGTCGGTGGTGGCGACCTTTTCCTGATCCAACCAGATCTCAGCATAGGCGCGGGTACGCGGCAGCAGATGTTCGGAGATCTTCTTCGCCCACTCGTAGGCTTCGGCATGCAGCTGCGACTCAAACGGGTTCGAGGTGCACAGCACATTGCGGTTCATGTCGTTGGCGGTCGCCAGCGCGTCCAGGCCAACGGAGTGCAGCATCTGATGCACCGGCTTCACGTTCTTCTTCAGAATACCATGGAACTGGAAAGTCTGACGGTTGGTCAGACGAATACTGCCGTAGATGGTGTTATCCGCGGCAAATTTATCGATCGCCTGCCACTGTTTGGTGGTGATAACGCCGCCCGGCAGACGGCAGCGCAGCAGCATCGCGTGGCGCGGCTCCAGTTTCTGCGCCGCGCGTTCCGCGCGAATATCGCGGTCGTCCTGCTGGTACATACCGTGGAAGCGGATGAGCAGGAAGTTGTCACCTTTAAAACCGCCGGTCAGGCCGTCATTTAAATCTTCCGCGATGGTGCCGCGCAGGTAGTTGCTCTCGATCTTCATACGCTCGGCGTCGGAGAGTTTACCTTCGACCACCAGCGGGCCAGGATGTTTTTCGCTCATTAGTAGACATCTCGCTGATAACGGCGCTCAACGCGCAGCTCACTTAAAAATTCGTCCGCCGCTTCGGCGTCCATCGCGCCGTATTCGGCAATCACTTCCAGTAACGCCTGCTCGACGTCTTTCGCCATACGATTGGCATCGCCGCAGACATAAATATGGGCGCCGTCGTTAATCCAACGCCACACTTCAGCCCCCTGCTCGCGCAGTTTGTCCTGTACATAGATTTTTTGTTGTTGATCGCGAGACCAGGCCAGGTCGATACGGCTCAGCACGCCCTCTTTGACGTAGCTCTGCCATTCCACCTGATAGAGGAAATCTTCCGTGAAGTGCGGATTGCCGAAGAACAACCAGTTCTTCCCTTCCGCCCCTTCCGCCGCGCGCTGCTGCATAAAGGCGCGGAACGGCGCGATCCCGGTTCCAGGGCCAATCATGATAACCGGGGTTTGCGGGTTAGCAGGCAGACGGAAGTTGTCATTGTGTTCGATAAAGATGCGCACTTCGCCATCTTCTTCCACGCGGTCGGCGAGGAAGCTGGACGCACCGCCGGCGCGAGCGCGGCCTTCGATGTCATAACGCACGACGCCAACGGTAACGTGGACTTCGTTTTCCGCTTCCGCCTGTGAGGACGCAATCGAGTAGAGGCGCGGCGTTAGCGGGCGCAGCAGACCGATTAAGGCTTCGGCATCCAACTGTGCCGGCGAGAAGCGCACCATATCGACGATAGGCGTCGTCGCAGCGTAGTGCTGCAACTGCGCTTTATCGCCAACCAGCGGCAGCAGCGTTTCACTGCGGGTCAGGGTGGCATAGTTCTCAACAATATTGGCGGTATTGACCGTCAGCTCAAAATGCCACTCCAGCGCTTGCGCCAGCGGCAGCGTTTTGCCTTCTACCGTGACCGGTTCATCACCCTTAAGCCACAGCAGCTCCACCAGCTCTTTGACCAGCGCAGGATCGTTCTGATACCACACGCCTAGCGCATCTCCCGGCTGATAACGCAGGCCGGAATCACCCAGATCGATCTCAATATGACGGACATCTTTTTCCGAGTCGCGACCGGTTATTTTTTGATTCACAGCAAGCGTCGCCGTCAGCGGCGCTTCTTTAGTATATGGACTGGTATGAATTTCATTCACGGCGCCGCTGGTCGCAAGCTGGGCAGGCGCAGCCGTCGGCGCGCGCGCCTTCAGCACATCCACTACGCGAGCGCGCCATTCCGCCGCCGCGGCTTGATATTCAACGTCGGCATCAACGCGGTCTAGCAGGCGTTCGCCGCCCAGTTCGGCCAGTTTGCTATCGAAATCTTTGCCGGACTGGCAGAAAAACTCATAGGAGGTATCGCCGAGGCCAAACACCGCGAAGGCGGTGCCATCGAGCTTCGGCGCTTTCTTTGAAAACAGGAATTTATGCAATGCGACGGCTTCTTCCGGCGGTTCACCTTCACCCTGGGTCGACGTCACCACGACCAGCAGTTTTTCACCGGCGATTTGTTTGAATTTATAGTCGCCAGCGTTCACCAGTTTCACGTTCAGCTGCGCGGCCTGCAAATCGTCGCGCAGCGCTTCGGCAACCCGACGCGCGTTGCCGGTCTGCGAAGCGGAAATCAGGGTGATGGCCGGCGCTTCTACCGCCTGAGCGGGCGCGCTTACCACGGCGCCGGGCTGCTGATTCAGCATGCCCCAGAAGTAGCCGGACACCCAAGCCAGTTGGGTTGGCGTAAAGTCAGTCGTGGCCGCCTGTAGGCGCGCCAGTTGCTCCGGGTTTAGCGGCAGCAGATTGGAAGGTGGGGCCTGTGTCGTCATGCGTCGTTATGTTCCAGTAAGCAAAGCTGTTATTCACGCCCTGTCAGCGCGACAAAAACAGAAGAGATTGTAAGGTTAACGGCGGGCATACTAACAATTAAAGAAGGGATGGAAATAACAAATAACCAAATGGACTAACCTGTTTTAGTTATAGTTATTAACAACAAAAACGATTAGCTAACCTGTTGAAAAATAATAAATTAAATCATCAAAACACCACAAAAATGGCGATTTTGCGTTCAGGGCCGTTTTAGTTAATGCTAAAAAATGTACTTTCCGGTACCCTACGGCGGTTTTTTTCGTCCTGTTGAGAGTTAATGATGTCCACCACGCTGTTTAAAGATTTCACCTTCGAAGCCGCCCACCACCTGCCGCACGTACCGAAAGGCCACAAATGCGGTCGCCTGCATGGTCACTCTTTTATGGTGCGTCTGGAGATTACCGGTGAAGTCGATCCCCATACCGGGTGGATCATGGATTTCGCCGAGCTGAAAGCCGCGTTTAAACCGACCTACGATCGTTTAGACCACTATTACCTGAACGATATCCCAGGACTGGAGAACCCAACCAGCGAAGTGCTGGCCAAGTGGATTTGGGATCAAATGAAACCGCTGGTTCCTCTGCTGAGCGCGGTAATGGTAAAAGAGACCTGCACCGCAGGCTGCGTCTATCGCGGCGAGTAATGCCCTGTCTATCCGCCATCGGGCTGCTGCCATGGCGGTTTTCTGTTTCATCCCACGCCGTTGGAATCAACGCACCAGATAGCCGCCATCCACTGCCAGAATATGACCGTTAACGTAATCCGAGGCCCGGCTGGCGAGGAACACAACGGCGCCCATTAAATCCTGCGCTTCTCCCCAACGGCCTGCGGGTATATGCGCCAGCACGCGTCGGTTCTCTTTTGGGATACTACGGGTGATAGCGGTCATGGCGGTTTCGTAATAGCCAGGCGCGATGCCGTTAACCTGAATATTATGCGGGCCCAGCTCATCGCAGTAGGCTTTGGTTAAGCCAGCCAGCGCATGCTTGGTGGCGGCATAGGCCGGCGACCAGCTGCCGCCGAGATAAGAAAACACCGAACAGATATTAATAATCTTACCGCTTCGCCGCGGAACCATAATTTTCGCGGCTTCGTGGCTGAGCTCGAACGCTGCGGTCAGGTTAGTCTCGATCATCGGATCCCAGTCTGTTCGCCCAAAGCGCAGCACCTTATTCAACTGGCAAATACCGGCATTGTTCACCAGAATATCAACGGTACCGAAACGTTCGCAGCAGGCGGCGATAATCCGCTGCGGCATACCGCCATCGGTGATATCCGCCAGCATGAATTCCAGCTCAACGCCCTGCTGTTCGATAAGTTTGCGGGTTTGCGTGTGTTCTTCGCGCAGAGCGGGAACAAACAGATTCGCGCCGGCGGTCGCCAAAGCAACGGCAAAGGCCTGCCCCAGGCCGCTATTACCACCGGTAACGATAGCGGTTTTCCCCTTGAGCGAGAAGAAGTCCATAGAGAAGGCAGTGGATGGATCAATTGGCTGCATGGTTAACTCGTTCCTTAAGTCAACGTATCAGCCGCCCGCTTCAGGCGGCTGAATTAATGCGCCAATGATAGCACTGCTGTCATGAAGGCGTATCTCAACCCCGGCGCTGAAATCGAGTGCAAAGATGAATTCATATATGAAGAAGAGAGCTGCCGGGCGGTTAGCAACCAACCCGGCAATGAAAGCGGGTATCAGGCGATGTTCAGGTATTTATGCGTCTGCATGGATAAGCGCCAGTTTCGGGCGATACAGGTCTCAATGCACAGCCGCGTGGCATCTTCTTTTTGGCTAATCGGCTGCAAGGCAATAATACGCGGCTTTTCATCGGCCAGCGTTTCCAGCAGTTCATCCAGCGCTTCGATATCGCGCACGCGGCCAACCGGATGCTTGATTTCATCGGCGCGCTGCAGCGCCTGCGAAAGCACATCATAGCCGCCGCGCATGTTCACTTTCGGCGAGACCGTGACCCAGGTGTTGTGGCTGCAGCGCACTTCATGGGTACCGCTGGTTTCAATCTGGCAGCTGAAACCATGTTGCTCAAGCAGATCGGTCAACGGTGTGAGATCGTGAATACAGGGCTCGCCGCCGGTAATCACGACGTGACGGGCGGTCCATCCCTGACGGCCAATGATCGCCAGCAGATCGTCGCTGGTCGCCGGGCCCCACTTATCGCTCTCTTTGGTTTTAGCGAGGATACTAAATAGAGACACTTCCCGATCGGCCAGCTTATCCCAGGTATGTTTGGTATCGCACCAGGCGCAACCAACCGGGCATCCCTGCAAACGAATAAAAATGGCAGGCACGCCGGTAAAGTAACCCTCGCCTTGCAAGGTCTGGAACATCTCGTTAATCGGGTACTGCATAGTCATCTCTGTTCAGGTGGTAAAAAGGTATTATCGCAGATTCAGGCGCTCAGGTCTTGTCCTCAGCTGCGATTACCAGACCCCATCGTCAGCTTTTCGTAAGCCATCTTTTTATATTAGCTAGCAAACTATAAAATAAGCACAAAATGTATTTACGATATTTTGAGTATTATTTTAGCATGCGCCGCACTTGGTCATTGAATTGGATTATTTATTACTTTCTTCAGATGTATCTGCGCGCGGATAAAGATGTAACAAAGAATGTCTTTGATGATCGTAATGACATTATCCATCGCTGTCCAAAGCAACAAAAAGAAATTATTAATCAACGATGTATAAACCGATACATGAAACAATGAATCTTTTATCTTCGCCCAGGGTCAAATTCAATTCACTTGATTTCCATAGCTTAAAATAAGCTTAAGAAAGCGCTTGTTGCCGCCTGTTTTTATTTAATCTCCGTTTAATTTTCTGCGCCTAGAATCCAGTCGACCAACCATGAGAGACTGCATTCATGAATACATTATTAATTACAGGCGTTACCGGATTTCTGGGTGGAGCGGTATTAGAGAATATCCTCAATAATGAAAATGGGATTAATCTACTGCTCCTGGTGCGAGCCAATAACGATGAAGCGGCTCTGGCCCGGGTGAAGGAAAACCTGCGTAAATTCAATATTGCAGAGGAGAAGCTGGCCGCATTAACCCCCCGGCAGATCCTGCTCGGCGATTTGTCATCACCGGAGACGTTCCTGAGCGACCCGCGTCTGGAGCAGGTCACTCACGTGATCAACAGCGCCGCCGTCGCCTCATTTGGTAATAATCCACTCATCTGGAAAGTGAACGTCGAAGGAACGTTCAAATTTGCCCAACGGATGTCCCGTGTAGCTGGACTACAACGTTTTCTCCACGTCGGCACCGCGATGTCCTGTACCCCGGAGCCAGATTCACTGGTCGCAGAAAGCGCTGAATTCCGCGAGCACGCCGAGCATCTGGTGGAGTATACCCATTCCAAATCGACGATTGAGCGCCTGATGCAGGAGCAATGTCCGACGTTACCGTTAGCCATCGCCCGCCCTTCTATCGTCGTTGGTCATACTCATCACGGTTGCCAGCCCTCAAGCAGCATTTTTTGGGTGTTCAGCATGGGGCTGATGCTGCAAAAATTCCTCTGCTCCCTGGAAGACCGTGTTGACGTGATCCCGGTCGACTACTGCGCCGATGCGCTGCTGATGTTATTACAACGCCCGTTGGCGCGTGGTGAAGTCGTGCATATCTCCGCCGGAGAAGAAAACAGCGTGAAATTTGCGGAAATCGATCGCGCGATGGCCTCAGCGCTGGAGCAGGCTCCGGTAGGCGACCGATACGCGCAGGTCAGCTACGAGACGCTGGTTAAAATGCGCCGTGAGTTGAAGGATATTTTTGGCCCGTGCAACGAGCGCCTGATGCTCAAAGCGATGCGCCTGTATGGCGCCTTCGCGACGCTTAACGTCCGCTTCAGCAATGATAAGCTGCTCAGCCTGGGCATGCCCAAACCGCCGCGCTTCACCGATTATATCGACCGCTGCGTACAAACCACCCGCGGGCTCTCTATCCCGCAGCAGATGGCCGTCGATTTCAAGTAAGTGCAATTAGCAGGTAAAAAAAATGCCAGTCCGCAGACTGGCATTTTTATTTCACAAAAAGTCAGGATTAAGCCTGGCCTTTGATCTCTTTACGACCGTTGTACGGCGCTTTTTCACCCAGCGCTTCTTCGATACGAATCAGCTGGTTGTACTTAGCAACGCGGTCAGAACGGCTCATAGAACCAGTTTTGATCTGGCCTGCAGCGGTACCAACAGCCAGGTCAGCGATGGTAGCGTCTTCAGTTTCGCCAGAACGGTGAGAGATGACAGCGGTGTAGCCAGCGTCTTTCGCCATCTTGATTGCAGCCAGAGTTTCGGTCAGAGAACCGATCTGGTTGAATTTGATCAGGATGGAGTTAGCGATGCCTTTTTCGATGCCTTCTTTCAGGATCTTGGTGTTGGTTACGAACAGATCGTCACCAACCAGCTGGATTTTGTCGCCCAGTACTTTGGTCTGGTATGCGAAACCGTCCCAGTCAGACTCGTCCAGACCATCTTCGATGGAGACGATCGGGTACTGTTTGGTCAGCTCTTCCAGGAAGTGGGTGAACTCTTCAGAAGTGAACGCTTTGTTGCCTTCGCCAGCCAGAACGTATTTACCGTCTTTGTAGAATTCAGAAGCTGCGCAGTCCATCGCCAGAGTGATGTCTTTGCCCAGTTCGTAGCCTGCTGCTTTAACCGCTTCAGCGATAACAGCCAGCGCTTCGGCGTTGGAACCCAGGTTCGGCGCGTAGCCGCCTTCGTCACCAACTGCAGTGTTCATACCTTTGGATTTCAGAACTTTCGCCAGGTGATGGAACACTTCAGAACCCATACGTACGGCTTCTTTCAGAGTCGGCGCGCCAACCGGCTGAATCATGAATTCCTGGATGTCGACGTTGTTGTCAGCGTGCTCACCACCGTTGATGATGTTCATCATCGGAACCGGCATAGAGTATTTGCCCGGAGTGCCGTTCAGTTCAGCAATGTGTTCGAACAGCGGCTGGCCTTTAGAAGCAGCTGCTGCTTTGGCGTTCGCCAGGGATACCGCCAGGATTGCGTTCGCACCGAAGTTGGATTTGTTTTCAGTACCGTCCAGGTCGATCATGATCTTATCGATGCCAGCTTGATCTTTAGCATCTTTACCCAGGACTGCCTGAGCGATCGGGCCGTTTACCGCAGCAACAGCTTTGGTTACGCCTTTACCCAGGAAACGGGATTTGTCGCCATCGCGCAGTTCCAGCGCTTCGCGGGAACCAGTAGAAGCACCTGACGGAGCAGCTGCCATACCGACGAAACCACCTTCCAGGTGTACTTCGGCTTCAACAGTCGGGTTACCACGGGAGTCGATGATTTCACGACCGATGACTTTAACGATTTTGGACATTAGGTTTTCCTCAGTACAAGTTAAACTAAAACTCCAGACAAACAATGCACCCAATTGGGTGCATTGCCGTTCTAACTCTTTTTACTTCGCCTGACGCTTCTGGTACTCGCTCGCGGCTTTCACAAAGCCGGCAAACAGCGGGTGGCCGTCACGCGGCGTCGAAGTAAACTCCGGGTGGAACTGGCAGGCCACAAACCACGGATGGTTCGGCACTTCGATGATCTCGACCAACTGATCATCCCCGGAACGGCCCGCAACGCGCAGGCCGGCAGCTTCAATCGGTTTCAACAACATGTTGTTGACTTCGTAGCGGTGACGATGGCGCTCGGTGATAGTCGGCTCGCCGTACAGCTGACGGACCAGAGAATCATCACCCAGCTGGCACTGCTGCGCGCCAAGGCGCATGGTGCCGCCGAGGTCGCTCTTCTCGGAACGAACTTCAACGTTGCCTTCTTCGTCACGCCATTCGGTAATCAGCGCCACCACCGGGTACTTACAGTCTGGCACAAATTCCGTAGAGTTGGCGTTTTCCATGCCCGCTACGTTGCGCGCGAACTCAATCAGCGCAACCTGCATACCCAGGCAGATACCCAGATATGGAATATTGTTCTCACGCGCATAGCGCGCGGTGGCGATCTTACCTTCAACGCCGCGGTAGCCGAAGCCGCCCGGGATGAGGATCGCGTCCAAATCTTTAAGGATTTCGACGCCGCGCGTTTCAACATCTTGCGAATCGATAAGCTTGATGTTGACGGTCACGCGGTTTTTCAGACCACCGTGTTTCAGCGCTTCAATCACCGATTTGTAGGCATCCGGCAGTTCAATGTACTTACCAACCATACCAATGGTGACTTCGCCTGCCGGGTTAGCTTCTTCATAGATTACCTGTTCCCATTCGGCCAGGTTTGCTTCCGGACAAGTTAAGCTGAATCGTTTACAAATATAATCGTCCAGCCCCTGAGATTTCAACAGGCCTGGAATTTTATAAATGGAATCGACGTCTTTCAGAGAAATCACAGCCTTTTCCGGGACGTTACAGAACAATGCAATTTTTGCACGTTCGTTGGCCGGAACCGCGCGATCGGAGCGGCAAATCAGGATATCTGGCTGGATACCGATGGAGAGCAGCTCTTTAACAGAGTGCTGAGTCGGTTTAGTTTTGACTTCACCCGCCGCCGCCATGTATGGCACCAGGGTTAAGTGCATGAACAGAGTATGCTCACGGCCGATTTCTACCGCCATCTGGCGAATAGCTTCGAGGAACGGCAGGGATTCGATATCGCCTACGGTACCGCCGATTTCAACCAGCACCACGTCATGGCCTTCGCCGCCAGCCAGTACGCGCTCTTTGATGGCGTTGGTGATGTGCGGGATAACCTGTACGGTTGCGCCCAGATAGTCGCCACGGCGCTCTTTACGCAGAACGTCGGAGTAGATACGACCGGTAGTGAAGTTGTTGCGGCGAGTCATCTTGGTGCGGATGAAACGCTCGTAGTGACCCAGGTCCAGATCGGTTTCAGCGCCGTCTTCAGTAACGAACACTTCCCCGTGCTGGATTGGGCTCATGGTGCCCGGATCGACGTTGATGTACGGATCCAGTTTCATGATAGTTACATTGAGCCCACGGGCTTCAAGAATGGCTGCCAGGGAAGCTGCGGCAATGCCTTTACCCAGAGAGGATACGACCCCGCCGGTCACAAAAATATAGTTCGTTGTCATGCTGAACCTGAGAAGTTAGGGTAAAACGATGGAATAACCAGGACGGGAAAGTAGTATACCCGAACATGCGTGACGCCACAAACTTTCATTCTCCCCTCCTCTTCTTTCTACCAGCCGCACCTGCGTTGCGACTCGAACAACTCGAAGAGGCAGGCTACATGGTGTTTCAACAACATAACGGAATGAGAAAATAGCCGCTTTTGGCGAAATGTTTTTGACGTAAATCAAGCGCTTGTTATTTATAAAATCACACAAATAGCGCTTGATCACGAAAACCCGTTAGAGATCAGTTTCCTGGCGTTTTACTTCCTGCCACACTTCTTCCATGGTTTCGAGGTCAACGCCGGTCATTTCCAGACCTCTGGCGGCGACAATACGCTCAACTTCGCGGAAGCGGCGCTCAAATTTGAGGTTCGCTTTCTGCAATGCGACCTCGGCTTTAACCCCTAAATGACGGGACAAATTCACCGTGGCGAACAGCAAATCGCCCACTTCTTCCTCAAGTTTAGCTTCATCAACCACCGCCTGCTGCGCTTCATGCATGACTTCATCTATCTCTTCATGCACTTTATCGAGCACCGGGCCAAGCGAGGTCCAGTCAAAGCCCACAGCCGAGCAGCGACGCTGAATTTTATGCGCGCGCATCAGCGCCGGCAGGCTATGCGGAATATCATCCAGCGCCGAGTGTTGCGCCTTTTCCGCTCGTTCCGCGCTCTTAATCTGCTCCCAGCGCGCCAGCACTTCCGCACTGTTCCCGGCCGAAGCATCGCCAAAGATATGCGGATGACGACGTTCCAGTTTGTCGCTGATGGCGGCGCAGATATCGTTGAAATCAAAACGCCCTTCTTCCTGCGCCATCTGCGCATAGAACACCACCTGGAACAGCAGATCGCCAAGCTCGCCGCGCAGATCGTCAAAATCTTCGCGCGCAATGGCGTCCAGCACTTCATAGGTCTCTTCAAGGGTATAAGGGGCGATAGTGGCAAAGGTCTGTTCTTTATCCCACGGGCAGCCGTTTTCCGGGTCGCGCAGGCGACGCATAATACCGAGCAGGCGGTCAATTTGAGTCATGTAACAATCCTGGAAATTTAAAAATAGTAGGCCGGATAAGGCATCTATGCCTTATCCGGCCTACAGACGAATTAACCGCCGTGCAGACGACGCGCGTCGATCACATCCGGCACCTGGTTCAGCTTGCCGAGCACCCGGCCCAACACCTGCAGGTTGTAGATTTCAATGGTCATATCGATGGTCGCCAGCTGCTGTTTCGTATCGCTGCGGCTGGCCACCCCCAGCACGTTCACCTTCTCGTTGGCAAGAATAGTGGTAATGTCGCGCAGCAGGCCGCTGCGGTCGTTGGCGACCACGCGCACCACCAGCGAATATCCCGCCGAATAGCTCTCACCCCATACCGCATCAACGATGCGTTCCGGCGCGTGAGACTGCAGCTCAGCCAGCTGATCGCAGTCGGCGCGGTGTACTGAAATCCCGCGCCCCTGGGTGATAAAGCCGACGATTTCGTCGCCGGGGATCGGCTGGCAGCAGCGGGCAATGTGATGCATCAGATTGCCGACGCCCTCAACCACCACCCGGCCATTGTCTTTGCTGCGGTTCTGCGGGGTGTAGGTTTTTTGCTGCAGTTGCTTCAGCGCGGCGGCATCCTGCTCGGCGGCGCTCGGTTTGTTGAACTGCGCCTGCAGGAAGTTGACCATCTGGTTAAGGCGAATATCGCCGCCGCCGATAGCCGCCAGCAGTTCATCCAGTTCATTAAAGTTGTAGCGCGGCAGCAGATGTTTCTCGGCATCCTTCAGGCTGATGCCCAGATGCTCGAGCTCATCGTCGAGGATCTGCCGCCCGGCGAGAATGTTTTTATCGCGATCCTGTTTACGGAACCAGGCGTGAATTTTGGAGCGTCCACGGCTGGTGGTCACGTAGCCAAGGTTCGGGTTCAGCCAGTCGCGGCTTGGGTTCGGCTGCTTCTGGGTGATTATCTCAATCTGATCGCCCATCTGCAGCTGATAGGTGAACGGCACAATGCGCCCGCCAATTTTGGCGCCGATGCAGCGGTGCCCGACATCGCTATGGATATGGTAGGCAAAGTCGAGCGGAGTTGAGCCCGCCGGCAGATCAACCACGTCGCCCTTCGGGGTAAACACGTAGACCCGGTCATCGAAGACCTGGCTGCGCACTTCGTCGAGCATTTCGCCGGAATCGGCCATCTCTTCCTGCCAGGCGATCAGCTTACGCAGCCAGGCGATACGGTCTTCATGGCCGCGACCGCCGCTCGCCCCGGCGCTGGCGCCCTCTTTATACTTCCAGTGCGCCGCCACGCCGAGCTCGGCGTCTTCATGCATCTGTTTGGTGCGAATTTGGATCTCAACCGTTTTCCCGCCCGGCCCAAGCACCACGGTGTGAATAGACTGGTAGCCGTTCGGTTTCGGGTTGGCGACGTAATCATCAAATTCGTCAGGCAGATGACGATAGTGGGTATGCACGATCCCCAGCGCCGCGTAGCAATCCTGCAAACGTTCAGCGACGATACGTACCGCGCGCACGTCAAACAGCTCATCAAAAGCGAGATGCTTCTTCTGCATTTTGCGCCAGATGCTATAGATATGCTTCGGACGCCCGTATACCTCAGCCTTCACGCCTTCATTTTTCATTTCTGAGCGCAGGTGGCCGACGAACTCATCGATGTAATGTTCGCGGTCGATACGGCGTTCGTGCAGCAACTTAGCAATACGCTTATATTCGGCTGGATGCAGGTAACGGAAGCAGTAGTCTTCCAGTTCCCACTTCAGTTGACCGATGCCTAAGCGGTTCGCCAGCGGCGCATAGATGTTGGTACACTCTTTTGCTGCCAGTACGCGCTCATCTTCGGGTTCATCTTTTACCTCGCGCAGGTGAGCGATACGTTCCGCAAGCTTGATAACCACGCAGCGGAAATCATCGACCATCGCCAGCAGCATGCGGCGAATATTGTCGACCTGTTCTGAGGAGACGGTGTCGGTGTGCGTGGCTTTAAGCTGGCGAATCGCCGCCATATCACGCACGCCGTGAATTAGGGTTACGACGGATTTGCCGACACTCTCTTGCAGGACCTCTTCGCTGACGACGTTGCCGTCCGCCAGCGGAAACAGTAAAGCGGCCCGCAAGGTATCGATATCCATATTGAGCATAGAGAGAATTTCTACCATCTCCACGCCGCGCCAAAGCAGGAGATCCGCCTGCGGGTGTCCCTGCGTTGTTACGCGACAATAATCCCAGGTCTCGGCTAAGCGCTCACACGACTGCTGGCTGGAAATCCCCAGACTCGCGATCCATTTCTTCGGGTCAAACTCACCAGCTTTATTAAGATGTGCACTTCTTACCGCAACCATTGTCCTCTCCTTAAGGGACTCAGCCTACCGAAGTCAGCAAGCCGTATTTTATACCCGTCATACTTCATCCTTCAGTCCACACCGCCATCAGGCATCTTCACTGTCGCCTCGATGCGGGCTGAACAATTTTATGTAAGCTCGCGCTCAAACAATACTATCGATTCCAGGTGCCCGGTGTGCGGGAACATGTCCAGCATCGCCAGACGTTGAATGCGATATCCCGCCTGAAGCAACGCTTCGCTATCGCGCGCCAGCGTCGCCGGGTTACATGAAACATAGACCATCCGCCGCGGTGCCAGCTTGATAATATGCGCCATCACGCCCGGCGCCCCGGCTCTTGCCGGGTCGAGAAGAATTTTATCAAAGCCATGCTTCGCCCAGGCCTGCCGGGTAACATCTTCTTCCAGGTTTTCATGAAAGAAAGTCACGTTCTGCAATTCATTGAGGGCGGCATTTTCCCGCCCCTTTGCCACCAGCGCGGGTACGCCTTCGACGCCCACCACGCTCGCCGCCGCTTTGGCCAGCGGCAGGGTGAAATTGCCCATACCGCAAAACAGATCCAGAACGCGGTCCTGCGGCTGAATATCTAACCAGGCCAGCGCCGTACGCACCATTTTCTGGTTTACGCCATCGTTTACCTGGATAAAATCGCGCGGACTGAACACTAAGCGTAGTCCGTCTGACGTGTACCATGGTTCATCGCCGCGAATATGTTCAAGTATCTCGCTTTGCGGCGCGAGGTACAGGGATAGACCGTGAGTTTGCGAAAAACGTTCCAGTTTTTCTTTATCCGCCGCCGTCAGCGCGGCGGTATGGCGTAAAACCATCAGCGGGCCATTATCCGCCTGCACCAGTTCAACGTGGCCAAGTTGACGTTGTGATTGTAGGCTGGTTAAACACTCGCGCACCGCGGGTAACAACGCCTCAAGTTGGGGCACCAAAACGGGGCACTGCACCACATCGATGATTTCGCTGGAGTTGGCCTTGCGAAAACCCATCTGCAGTTGTTGGGTCTTTGGCTGATAATTCAAGCTCAAACGCGCCCGACGCCGGTAGCCCCAGGGTTCAGCGGCTATAATGTCGTCAACGTCACGTTTCATCAGGCGGGAGAGCGCGGCGCGCTTGCTTTGCTGCTGTAGTTCAATGCTCGCATGTTGCTGCTGACATCCGCCGCAGACGCCGAAATGCGGGCAGCGCGGTGCAACGCGCTGTGGACTGTCGTTGAGGCGGCGTTTAACCTGAGCGCGGGCATACTGTTTTTTATCCTCTACCAGCACGACTTCCGCCTGCTCTTGCGGCAACAGGCCGGGGATAAACAGCGCCTTACCCTGATGACGGGCTACGCCCTGGCCAAAGGGATCAAGGTCATTTACCGTCACGGTTATGATCTGGCGCGTCGTCACACGCCGTTTTGCAGAGTAGAATTGCGCCATCGTAGAGGATTATCTCAAAAATATACTGACTCTATACATGAAATCATTCGGGCTACCAATGCAGAAGCCGTCTGAAGGTTGATATGTATATTCTCCCATAATGGAACCGCATGACCAACTACAGCCTACGTGCTCGCATGATGATTCTTATTCTGGCGCCGACCGTTTTGATTGGTCTGCTGCTCAGTATTTTCTTCGTTGCCCACCGCTATAACGACCTGCAGCGGCAGTTGGAAGATGCCGGCGCCAGTATTATCGAACCGCTGGCGGTATCCAGTGAGTACGGCATGAATTTGCAAAATCGCGAGGCGATCGGCCAACTTATCAGCGTGCTTCACCGCCGCCATTCCGATATCGTGCGGGCTATTTCTATTTATGATGCTAAAAACCGGCTGTTCGTTACCTCTAACTTCCAGCTCGATCCGCGGGAAATACAGCTCCCGCGCGGCGCGCCCTTCCCTCGCCGGCTGAGCGTCACCCGCCACGGCGACATCATGGTGCTGCGCACGCCTATTGTGTCAGAAAGCTATCTGCCCGATGAGTCGCCGGAAAGCGATGCTAAAATGCCGGACAATATGCTCGGCTATGTGGCGCTGGAGCTCGACCTTAAATCTGTGCGCCTGCAGCAGTACAAAGAGATATTTATCTCAAGCGTCATGATGCTGTTTTGTATCGGCATTGCGCTGATTTTCGGCTGGCGCCTGATGCGCGACGTGACCGGACCGATTCGTAATATGGTCAACACCGTTGACCGCATCCGCCGCGGCCAGTTGGATAGCCGCGTTGAAGGTTTTATGCTCGGCGAGTTGGATATGCTGAAAAACGGCATTAACTCGATGGCGATGTCGCTGGCGGCCTACCACGAGGAGATGCAGCACAATGTCGATCAGGCGACCTCGGATCTGCGCGAAACGCTGGAGCAGATGGAGATTCAGAACGTCGAGCTGGATCTGGCGAAAAAGCGCGCCCAGGAGGCCGCGCGCATCAAGTCCGAGTTCCTTGCCAATATGTCGCACGAGCTACGAACTCCGCTTAACGGCGTGATTGGCTTTACCCGCCTGACCTTGAAAACCGATCTCAACGCTACCCAGCGCGACCACCTGACCACCATCGAACGTTCGGCGAATAATCTGCTGGCCATCATCAATGATGTGCTGGATTTCTCCAAGCTCGAAGCGGGCAAGCTGATTCTGGAAAGCATTCCTTTCCTGCTGCGTAATACCCTGGATGAAGTGGTGACCTTGCTGGCACATTCGGCGCACGATAAAGGCCTTGAGCTCACCCTCAACATTAAAAGCGATGTCCCGGATAATGTGATTGGCGATCCGCTGCGCCTGCAGCAGGTGATCACCAATCTGGTGGGTAACGCGATTAAATTCACCGAACACGGCAACATTGATGTGCTGGTTGAACAGCGGGCGATGAGCAATTCGCGAGTACAAATCGAAGTACAGATTCATGATACCGGCATCGGCATTCCGGAGCGCGATCAGTCGCGGTTGTTCCAGGCCTTCCGTCAGGCCGATGCCAGTATCTCACGCCGCCACGGCGGCACCGGCCTGGGGCTGGTTATCACTCAGCGGCTGGTCAAAGAGATGGGCGGCGATATCTCATTCCATAGTCAGCCGAACCGCGGTTCCACCTTCTGGTTCCATATCAGCCTTGACCTGAATCCGAACGCTATTACCGACGGTTTCGATACCCATTGCCTGGCGGGCAAGAAGCTGGCCTACATTGAAGCCAATACCACCGCTGCGCAAAGCACGATGGAACTGCTGGCAACCACACCGCTGGAAGTGGTCTACAGCCCGACGCTGTCAGCGCTGCCGGATGCGCACTACGATATTTTACTGGCCGGTATTCCGGTGTCGATGCGCGATCTCAGCAACCAGCGGGAAAAACTGGTCCGCGCTTGCTCACTTTCCGATACCCTGGTGCTGGGGCTGCCTTGCCACGCGCAGGTTAGCGCCGAAGAGCTGAAAAGAAACGGTGTTACCGCCTGCCTGCTTAAACCATTGACCTCCACGCGGCTTTTCCCGGTGCTGATGGCCTCTTGCCGCGCGCAGCCGCCGGTGCCACAGCCCTATATCGATAGTGATAAACTGGCGATGACGGTAATGGCGGTAGATGATAACCCGGCCAACCTCAAGCTTATTGGCGCGCTGCTGGACGATCTGGTGCAGCATGTCATTCTGTGCGATAGCGGCCAGGATGCCGTAGAGCAGGCCAAACAGTCGCAGTTGGATCTCATTCTGATGGATATTCAAATGCCGGATATGGACGGCATTCGCGCCTGTGAATTGATCCGCCATCTCCCGCATCAGCAGCAGACCCCGGTGATCGCGGTGACCGCCCACGCCCTTGAGGGGCAGCGCGAGAAACTGCTGGCCGCCGGGATGAACGATTATCTGGCGAAGCCGATTGAAGAAGATAAGCTTAGCACCCTGCTGTTGCGCTATCAGCCCGGCATGCACGTCGCCGCGTCGCAATTAGCCGAACCGGTGGAGCCGGTTATCGATCATAACGTCACTCTCAACTGGCAGCTGGCGCTGCGTCAGGCTGCCATGAAACCAGACCTCGCGCGGGAGATGCTGCAAATGCTGCTCGCCTTTATGCCGGAGGTGCGCAATAAAGTTGAAGAACAGCTGGTTGGCGAAACGCCGGAAGGGTTGCTGGATTTAATTCATAAACTGCACGGCAGCTGCAGCTATAGCGGCGTACCGCGGCTGAAAAAACTGTGCCATACCCTTGAAAGCCAGTTGCGCGCAGGTACCGCGCCGGAAGAGCTGGAGCCGGAACTGCTGGAACTGTTAGACGAGATGGATAACGTCGCCCGCGAAGCGTGCAAGATGGGAGTGTAAACCCCGGATAGCGGCGCTACGCGTCTTATCCGGGCTACGATCCGGTACTCGGTTGGTAGCCCCGGTAAGCGTAAGCGCCGCCGGGGAGGGTTCCCGGATAAGGCGCTACGTGCCTTATCCGGGCTACCAATACCACTGCCCCGGCCAGGTTACCGCTTGCCGCCCATCTCTAATACCGCCGCCACGTTACGTGCCGTCATCCGCACGTTGGCGGCGGCGTTCGCCAGCGCCTCGTCCAGGGTACAGACGGAATAGAGCACGCTAAAGACGGCATCGAGGCCATGCTGATGCACGACGCCAACATCGGCGGTCAGGCTGCCGGCAATCCCAATCACCGGCACGTTGAAGCGTTTCGCAACCTTCGCCACCCCCACCGGTACCTTGCCGTGAATGGTCTGGCTGTCGATGCGACCTTCGCCGGTAATTACTAAATCGGCATCAGCCACTAAATCCGCCAACCCTAGCGCATCGGTCACAATCTCAATTCCCGGACGTAGGTTAGCGCCGCAAAACGCATACAACGCCGCCCCCATACCACCCGCCGCCCCTCCCCCTTCCAGGCTCAGCACGTCAATATCTAAATCACGGTCGATAATCTGCGCAAAGTGTTGCAGGCCGCGGTCAAGACGCTCAATCATCGCCGCCGTCGCCCCTTTTTGCGGGCCAAACACCGCGCTTGCGCCCTGCGGGCCGGTTAACGGATTGGTAACGTCGCAGGCGACATCAATCCGGCAATCCGCCAATCTTGGATCCAGTTCACTGAGATCGATCCGCGCCAGCGTCTCCAGCGCGCCGCCGCCCGGCGCAATTTGCTGTTGCCCGGCGCTCAACAGTTTTGCCCCCAGCGCCTGCGCCATGCCGGCGCCGCCGTCATTGGTCGCACTGCCGCCGATGCCAATAATAATCTGCGAAACCCCCGCATCCAACGCGTGACGAATCAGCTCGCCGGTTCCCCAGGAGGTAGTCAGTAGCGGATTACGTCGCGTGGGCGGCACGCTTTCCAGTCCGCTGGCTGCCGCCATTTCGATATAGGCGCAGCGCATATCGCCGGAGAGGCCGTAAAAGGCGTTGACCGGCTCGCCAAGCGGCCCGGTAACGCTGACCTGTACGATATGCCCTTGAGTCGCGGCCACCATCGCCTCAACGGTACCCTCGCCGCCGTCGGCAACCGGGACTTTAACGTACTCCGCATGGGGATAAATTTCGCGGAACCCCGTTTCTATCGCGGTGGCGACGTCCAGCGCACTCAGGCTCTCTTTGTAAGAATCCGGCGCGATCACTATCTTCATAAGTGTCCTTAATATGAATAACCCCGGCGACCGGCAGTTGCCGACCCTTACAGGGTCGGCGTTATCTTAGCGAACCATGCAAGGACGTTTGTTATCAAAGGTCCAGTTCGGGATTAAATATTGCATCGCCATGGCGTCATCACGCGCGCCCAGGCCATGTTTCTTATATAGCTCATTAGCCTGCATCACGCGGTCCATATCCAGCTCAACGCCCAGACCCGGCGTCGCCGGCACCTGCACCATACCGCCTTTGATTTCAAACGGCTGTTTGGTCAGACGCTGGTTGCCCTCCTGCCAGATCCAGTGGGTATCGATAGCGGTAATTTTACCCGGCGCCGCCGCGGCAACATGGGTAAACATCGCCAGCGACACGTCGAAGTGATTATTAGAGTGCGAACCCCAGGTCAGGCCGAATTCATGACACATCTGCGCCACGCGTACCGACCCTTGCATGGTCCAGAAGTGCGGGTCCGCCAGCGGAATATCCACCGATTGTAGCGACAGCGTATGGCCCATCTGCCGCCAGTCGGTGGCGATCATGTTGGTCGCGGTCGGCAGCCCGGTCGCCCGACGGAATTCAGCCATCACTTCGCGGCCGGAGAAACCTTGTTCAGCGCCGCAAGGATCTTCCGCATAGGCCAGCACGCCTTTCAGCTGTTTACCTATCTGGATGGCTTCATCCAGCAACCAGGCGCCGTTCGGGTCGAGGGTCACGCGCGCATCAGGGAAACGCTTCGCCAGCGCGCTAATCGCTTCGGCTTCTTCAAAACCGGCCAACACCCCGCCCTTCAGTTTAAAGTCATTGAAGCCATATTTTTCGTAAGCGGCTTCCGCCAGACGAACCACAGCCTCCGGCGTCATCGCCTCTTCATGACGAATACGATACCAGTCGCACTGTTCATCCGGCTGGCTTTGATAAGCCAGCGGCGTCGCGTGGCGGTTACCGACAAAGAACAGGTAGCCCAGCATTTCGACTTCGCTCCGCTGCTGACCGTCGCCAAGCAGAGAAGCAACGTTCACGCCCAGATGCTGGCCCAGCAGATCCAGCAGCGCCGCTTCAATCCCGGTCACCACGTGAATGGTCGTGCGCAGATCGAAGGTTTGCAGGCCGCGGCCGCCGGCATCGCGATCGGCAAACTGGTTACGCACGGCGCTCAGCACATTTTTGTACTCGCCCAGCGTTTTACCCACCACCAACGGCGCGGCGTCTTCCAGGGTCTGGCGGATCTTTTCGCCGCCGGGGATTTCGCCAACGCCCGTGTGCCCGGAGTTATCTTTGATGATAACGATATTACGGGTGAAGTACGGCGCGTGCGCGCCGCTCAGGTTCATCAGCATGCTGTCATGCCCGGCGACCGGGATAACCTGCATAGCGGTCACAATTGGCGTTGAAGATGATGTAGTCATAGCGTAATCCTTTTTAATTAATGACGGCCGAAAACGGGGCGTTTACGGTCGAATGTCCAACCGGGAATCAGATACTGCATCGGACCCGCATCGTTACGCGCGCCGCCTGGCAGCACCTTATAGGCCTCATGAGCTTTATGCACCTGTTCCCAGTCCAGCTCCACGCCGAGTCCCGGCGCGTCTGGCACGGCGATTTTGCCGTTGATAATCTGCAGCGGATTTTGCGTCAGGCGCGCATCGCCCTCCTGCCAAATCCAGTGGGTATCGATAGCGGTCGGATTGCCCGGCGCCGCGGCGCCGACGTGGGTAAACATCGCCAGCGAAATATCAAAGTGGTTGTTCGAATGACAGCCCCAGGTCAGCCCCCAGTCATCGCACAACTGCGCTACCCGCACCGCGCCGGAGAGCGTCCAGAAGTGCGGGTCCGCCAGCGGAATATCGACGGCGTTGAGCATGACCGCATGACCCATCTCGCGCCAGTTGGTGGCTATCATGTTGGTCGCCACCGGCAACCCGGTGGCGCGGCGGAACTCGGCCATCACTTCCCGACCGGAAAAGCCCTGTTCAGCGCCGCACGGATCTTCGGCATAGGTCAGGACATCCTGCAGCCCTTTGCACAGCGTAATCGCTTCATCCAGCAGCCAGGCGCCGTTCGGGTCAACGGTAATGCGCGCGTCAGGGAAGCGTTTTTTCAGCGCGCGGGCGGTGTCGATTTCCTGCTCGCCAGGTAATACGCCGCCTTTTAGCTTAAAGTCTTTAAAACCGTAGCGATCCTGCGCCGCCTCCGCCAGTCGCACTACCGCGTCGCTATTCAGCGCCTGCTGGTGACGAAGACGGTACCATTCGTGGTCGCCCGGCGTCCGCGCAAGATAGTCCAAATCGGTTTTTTCGCGGTCGCCGATATAGAACAGGTAGCCCAGCACGGTCACCGCATCACGCTGTTTGCCCGGCCCCAATAGTTCGCACACCGGGACATTCAACACCTTGCCAAGCAGGTCGAGCAGCGCGGCTTCCAGCGCCGCTACCGCATTGACTTTCAATTCGAAGGTCCATGCCCCTTTGCCGAAGGTGTCGAAATCCGCCGCCTGATTGCCTTTATGTACCTGCTGCACCACGCGGTTGAGGCGAGCGACTTCCTGCCCAACCACCTGGGGTATGGCATCGACCAACGTCTGGTAGATGACTTCGCCGCCGGGCGCTTCGCCGACGCCGGTATGGCCGGCGTTGTCGGTTAACACCACAATATTGCGGGTAAACCAGGCATTATGCGCGCCGCCGATGTTCATCAGCATGCTGTCGTGCCCGGCGACCGGAATCACCTTCATTTCGGTAACGATTGGGCTGGATTGGGTATTCATGATTAACGCCCCGCAATCGGTTTAAGTTCGATACGTTTGATATCGCCAACCAGCACCAGGTAGCTGAATACCGCCACCAGAGCGTGGATACCGACGTAAATCAGCGCGCCGTTGAAAGAGCCGGTGGTGCCGACGATATAGCCGATAGCGATAGGGGTGACGATGCCGGAAATATTACCGAACATGTTGAACAGACCGCCGGACAGGCCGCTGATCTCTTTCGGCGCGGTGTCAGCCATTACCGCCCAGCCCAGCGCGCCAATGCCTTTGCCGAAGAAGGCCATCGCCATAAAGCCGATGATCATCCATTCCGCGTTGACGTAGTTACACATCAGCATGGTCATGGACAACAGCATGCCCAGTACGATCGGCGTTTTACGCGCGATATTCAGCGAGCCGGTACGGCGCATCAACCAGTCGGAAATAATCCCGCCCAACACGCCGCCGACAAAGCCACACACCGCCGGAATCGAGGCGACAAAGCCCGCTTTGAGGATCGACATGCCGCGCGCCTGCACCAGATAAACCGGGAACCAGGTGATAAAGAAGTAGGTTAACGCGTTGATGCAGTACTGGCCGATATAGATCCCGACCATCATTCGCGAGCCGATCAACTGCTTGATTTGGCCCATTTTTACGCTAAAGGGCACCTTCTGCGCACTGCTCTTCTGATCCATGTTGATCAACGCGCCGCCTTCGGCGATGTAGTCCAGCTCTTTCTGGTTAACGCCTGGGTGGTTATTGGGATCGTGGATCACTTTCAGCCACACGAAGCTGATGACAATACCCAATCCGCCCATAAAGAAGAATACGTGCGACCAACCCACTTCATGGGTCAACCAACCCATAATCGGCGCGAAAATAACGGTGGCAAAATACTGCGCGGAGTTAAAAATCGATACCGCCGTCCCTCTCTCCTGCGCCGGGAACCAGGCGGCCACAATGCGGCTATTACCCGGGAACGAGGGCGATTCGGCAAGGCCGACGAGGAAGCGCAGGGTAAACAGCGCGATGATAATGCCAAAGCCGCTAAAGATATCCACGAAGCCCTGCAGCAGGGTAAACACGGACCAGATAAAGATGGACCAGAAATAGACGCGTTTAGAACCAAAGCGGTCAAGCAGCCAGCCGCCTGGGATCTGTCCGATCACATAGGCCCATGAAAACGCGGAGAAAACGTAACCCATGCCAACAGGATCGAGGCCGATATCCTTGGCCATTTCAGAACCGGCGATCGACAGCGTCGCGCGGTCGCCATAGTTAAAGGATGTGACGATAAACAGCATCACCACTATCCAATAGCGAGCATTGGTGCGCTTTTCAGCGGCGCTCGCAGCCTGACTTAATGAACTCATCGTTGTACTCCTGAATCATAGCGTTTAGCTACGTTCATTCTGAACAGCACAACCTGTAGGGTAATCAGAATGACGTGTTAGTGTTTTTTTCGTTATATCTGGCGTACTGCTTTTGTCACTGGCAGGAAAAGTATAAAAAGAGGCGTCGGCGGGCTCACCGTGCATATACACAGCTTTAGCGGGTGATACTGCGTTAGTTTATGGCGTATGCCTAAGGTTGTGGGGAGTAGTTCACGGAAATGGAAAACCGCCGCCCGCTGATGGGTCGATGGACGACATTACCTTCAGAGTGTGAATCGGCTCTCTTGACGCCGGGGAAACGCAAAGAAAAAAGCCATATCGATAAAGTGGTTATCAGGCAGATGCCCGAAGCCGGGCGCGATGGATAACGTTAAGATAACCCTGACCGTTTATCCGGCCACTGGCAGCTTAAGCGCGCCCTCTACGTAGGGAGAGGGCGTTCTTAATAGGATTAGTCGAGCAGTTTAGCCCACGCTTCTACCCAAGGGTTGGAAACGCTTTCCGGTTCCGGGTTTTCGCTGGCGTCAATGGTGAGCATCTCGCCAATACGACGCGCGCCCTGCTCCTGTAGCAATGCATCAAAGGTTTTACCGCCGCCGCAGAAGTTGGCGTAGGTACTATCGCCAAGCGCGATAATGCCGTAGCGCAGATGCGGTTGATACATATCTTTAATGCCTTCATATAGCGGAACGATGCTGTCCGGCAGATCGCCCTGCCCGGTGGTCGAGGTCACGACCAGCACGTATTTGCCGGTATAGGATTCCCAGTCTTTTACTTCCGGGTCCTCAAAGACCGTCGCTTTATGCCCCAGCCCGCTCAGAATGGCTTCCGCCTCTTCGGCGACCAACAGCGAGTTTCCGTACATCGTGCCGACAAAAATTCCGACTTCTGCCATAGTGATTATCTCCCTGGATTATCCGCGATACTCTCATCCTGACCGCTGTCGTCGGCAAACTCAACCCTTTCATTTAACGGGAGAAGCCCGCGCCAGCCAAACTGCGACAGCGCGCGCATCCAGACATCATCCAGACCCGCGCGAATCGTCAGCGGCTCGCCGGTAAACGGATGCGTTAATGACAGCTGACTGGCATGCAGCATCAGGCGATTACAGCCGAAATGTTCAGCGGCGCTGCGGTTTTGCCGTAGATCGCCATGTTTACTGTCACCGAGGATCGGATGGCGCAGATGGGCCAAATGGCGACGCAGCTGATGCTTACGCCCGGTTTTCGGCTCCAGCTCCACCAGCCCGTAGCGGGTGGTCGGGTAACGGCCGGTGGCGACCGGCATTTCTACCGTCGCCAGCCCGCGATAGTGGGTCACCGCCGGCTGCGGGCCTTTATCTTCACGAGCGAACTTATCGGCGATTTTGTCCAGCTCTTCCACCAGCGGGTAATCCAGTACATCCTCTTCAGTCAGCCAGCCGCGAACGATCGCATGATAGCGTTTTTGCATCTGGTGTTGTTCAAACTGCTGCGCCAGCAGCCTGCCGGCTTCGCTCGATAATCCCATCAGCAGCACGCCGGAAGTCGGCCGGTCCAGGCGATGAGCGGTGAAAACGTGCTGGCCAATTTGATCGCGCACGGTCTGCATCACCACCACTTTCTCATCGCGATCCAGCCAACTGCGATGCACCAGCCAACCGGATGGTTTGTTCACCGCCACCAGCCACTGGTCCTGATAAATAATCTCCAGCATCAGGCGTTTTCGTCCGCGAATAATGCATCCAGCAGCAGCAACTCGGCCACGATAGCTTCGCGCGCCGGATGGGCTTTATCCAGCGCCATCTCGTAATAGGGCGCGACGGCAAAGTTCTGCGGCAGCGGCATACCGCTGGCAATCAGTTGATGCATACGTGGGATCAGCACCCACTGTAGCCATTCCAGCGGCTCGAGCGTGTCCAGGCAAAACGGCTGCTCGCTGGCGAAAGCGCGGCTATCCGGGGCCTGTTCCTGCCAGTGGTTTGTTTCGCGCAGCAGCGCTTCAATGGCGTGCAGGCGATCGCGCACGCTAGCGTGAAGGGTCATGGGGAAACCTCGATGAATTGTAAACCGGGCGCAGGATAGCAAATCCGCGAGAGAAATAAAAAAAGGGAGCACTGTATAAACAGTGCTCCCGGTTCGTTTTGCAGCATTCCAGCTACATTGGTGCTCCCTGCTCGTCCTTGAAAACTTTTCCTGAGGTCTCCTGACCAAGTTCATCCATAAACTAGCGCATCCTGCTTTCACACCACCCCGATGTGAAATAACTTATCCCTAAGTGTGTCCAGATCTTCCTGATCCACCGTTCATCCTGAGCGGCTCTCGTTCTCCATCCTGGAGGTGTCCTTTACGCTTTCCTGCGTTATCCTTGCTTCATCCTGAAGCCTGTCCTTGCAACGCCATCCTGACGGGTCCTGTAGAAGAGCCATCATCCTGATGTTCTCTTCATCCGCGACTTCCTGTCGACGTACATAGGATCACTGATTCCGCCTCTTCTTACAAGACTTACTACGACAATCTCTTAAGATTAGTGGCCAAACTAAAAGCGCACACAATCATCAAATCATTAAATAACAATGAGTTATATGTAATCACTACGTAAAAAATTGCTGAAAATGATGACGATCTCTTACAGGTCTTGTAAGAGATCTCTCACAAACAACTTGGGGAAATGGATTACAGAAGGGGCTCAAGCTGATTCAGGAAACTCGCAAGCGAGTGAGAAAGGGTCTCTCTTTTTCGGGTACCGAGCGTCTCTTTAATCACTTCGCCGCTCAGGTTACAGACCGAAATAACCTCCAGTTCGCTATCCAGCGTGGCGATAAACAGCGTCGGCGATAGCTTCAGACGTTTTTGTACCACCAGGTGACCAATGAGGTTTTCCTGTACTCGCTGGAAATCATCCGGGCTCCAGGCCTGCAACAAAGTGAGGTTCTGTGCGGCGAAACGGGCGTGCATATCGCCAGCGAACTGAGTGGTATAATAACTATGAATTGGCTGTTGTACCACAATCTCCAGCGCCCGTTCAACCCCATCGAGATGGTGTTCTAACGTAAACGGCTGCGGCTGCCAGAAAACGGCATCGTCTTCACTGGCGCTAATACAGGGAGATGGGATGCCATAAAGGTCTTCGCTACGCGGCAGGCTGGCATAACGCTGCTGCCACGCATCGCAGTAACGTTGGGTAAATGATTGCAGCGCTTCTATGGTCTGATGATCCACCGGTTTCTCTCTT
The DNA here is from genome assembly GCF_040064335.1 of Klebsiella sp. CN_Kp088. Classification (NCBI taxonomy): domain Bacteria; kingdom Pseudomonadati; phylum Pseudomonadota; class Gammaproteobacteria; order Enterobacterales; family Enterobacteriaceae; genus Klebsiella; species Klebsiella sp. CN_Kp088. The sequence continues at coordinate 114,540 of NZ_JBEAIQ010000017.1, forward strand.
CACGTTAGACAGGATACACTTGGCATATAGTGTACCCGCTTTACTATGGTGAAACATGTCTTCTTACGATAATCATCAGGCGCTGGCCGGCCTGACGCTCGGTAAATCAACGGATTACCGCGATACCTATGACGCTTCGTTGCTGCAGGGCGTGCCCCGCAGCCTGAACCGCGATCCGCTCGGCCTGCATGCCGATAATCTGCCGTTCCACGGCGCCGATATCTGGACGCTGTACGAACTGTCGTGGCTGAACGCCAAAGGCCTGCCGCAGGTCGCCGTCGGCTACGTGGAACTGAGCGATACCACCATCAATCTGGTGGAATCGAAAAGCTTCAAACTGTACCTGAACAGCTTCAACCAGACCCGCTTCGCCGACTGGCAGGAAGTTCAGGCCACGCTGACCCGCGATCTCAGCGCCTGCGCCCAGGGCGGGGTCAAGGTTTCGCTGTACCGACTCGATGAGCTTGAAGGGCAACCGGTCGCTCATCTGCATGGCACCTGCATCGACGATCAGGATATCGAGATTGATAACTATCAGTTCAGCGCCGACTACCTGCAGGACGCGGCCAGCGGTAAAGTCGTCGAAGAGACGCTGGTCAGCCATCTGTTGAAATCGAATTGTCTGATCACCCACCAGCCGGACTGGGGCTCGGTACAGATTCAGTATCGCGGGCCGAAAATCGATCGCGAAAAACTGCTGCGCTATCTGGTGTCGTTCCGCCACCACAATGAATTCCACGAACAGTGCGTCGAACGCATCTTTAATGATGTGCTGCGTTTCTGCCGTCCGGAATCGCTTTCCGTGTACGCTCGCTACACCCGCCGCGGCGGCCTGGATATCAATCCGTGGCGCAGCAACGGTGAATTCGTGCCGGCAACCGGCCGTCTGGCGCGGCAATAAGCGAAATTTTTCACACTTTGCGTGCGTTAACGCGTACGCAAGGTTGTGGAAAGACTACGGCCAGGGCTATTGTAATCACAGGAAGACGATAATCGTCCTGTAAGGAGTTCACTTGATTACACACGTTAGCCCGCTTGGTTCAATGGATATGCTGTCACAGCTGGAAGTGGATATGCTTAAACGCACCGCCAGTAGTGACCTGTATCAACTCTTTCGCAACTGCTCGCTTGCTGTGCTCAACTCGGGGAGCCTGACCGATAACAGCAAGGAGCTACTGTCTCGTTTTGAAAACTTCGATATTAACGTGCTGCGCCGCGAACGCGGCGTGAAGCTGGAACTGATCAACCCGCCGGAAGACGCTTTCGTCGATGGCCGTATTATCCGTTCCCTGCAGGCCAACCTGTTTGCCGTGCTGCGCGATATCCTGTTCGTCTACGGGCAGATCCACAACACCGTCCGCTTCCCGAATCTCGATCTCGAAAGCTCAATTCATATCACCAACCTGGTGTTCTCGATTCTGCGCAACGCCCGCGCGCTGCACGTCGGCGAAGCGCCGAATATGATTGTCTGCTGGGGCGGCCACTCTATTAATGAAAATGAATACCTGTACGCGCGCCGCGTCGGTACCCAGCTTGGCCTGCGCGAACTGAACATCTGCACCGGCTGCGGGCCAGGCGCCATGGAAGCGCCAATGAAAGGCGCCGCCGTCGGCCACGCCCAGCAGCGCTATAAAGACAGCCGTTTTATCGGTATGACCGAACCCTCCATTATCGCCGCTGAGCCGCCAAACCCGCTGGTCAACGAACTGATCATCATGCCGGACATCGAAAAGCGTCTCGAAGCGTTCGTGCGCATCGCCCACGGTATTATCATCTTCCCCGGCGGCGTGGGTACTGCGGAAGAGCTGCTTTATCTGCTGGGCATCCTGATGCATCCGGATAACAAGGCGCAGGTGCTGCCGCTTATCCTCACCGGGCCGAAAGAGAGCGCCGACTACTTCCGCGTGCTGGACGAGTTCATCGTTCATACCCTCGGCGAATCGGCTCGCCGCCACTATCGCATTATTATTGACGATGCCGCGGAAGTGGCGCGCCAGATGAAAAAAGCGATGCCATTGGTCAAAGAGAGCCGCCGCGAAACCGACGACGCCTACAGCTTCAACTGGTCGATTCGTATTTCGCCAGACCTGCAGATGCCATTCGATCCGACGCACGACAATATGGCCAATCTCAAACTTTATCCGGACCAACCGGTGGAAGTGCTGGCCGCCGACCTGCGTCGCGCCTTCTCCGGTATTGTCGCCGGCAACGTGAAAGAAGTCGGTATTCAGGCTATCGAGAAATATGGCCCTTACAAGCTGCATGGCGATCCGGAAATGATGCGCCGCATGGACGATCTGCTGCAGGGCTTCGTTGCCCAGCACCGCATGAAGCTTCCGGGCGGCAGCGCCTACATTCCGTGCTACGAAATCTGCTCCTGATAACGTGATACCTCTCCCGGGCGGCGGTCGATACCCTGCCCGGCCCCCCCCCGTCCTCAATTTCCAGTTAATTAATTTTTCTAATTAATGATTCGTAGAGTTTCCACATAGCCAAACGTTTGCGTTTCCAAAAAGAGCAATAAAATTCACCATAAAAATAACATTCTGGCGAAAAAACGTCGTTTACATCACTTTTTTGCAGCAAAAACCTCGTTATTTGGTAACAGAGCTTTTATCTCATGTGCTGCAAATGATAGCCTTCGCGCCACATTTATCTGGCTGATCACCATAAACAGACTGTTGGGCTAAAAACGTTCAGATTTAAAGTGGATTATTGCATTTGGGATCCCGATCACTGATGTATTTTCCATATAAATGTATCTTGCCGCCCAATTGTTACGGAGAAAATTTCTAAAAAACCGTAAAGCAACGAATTTCATATTATTTAATCGTTTTTATTTACTAGATTTTGTTGATTCCTCCAGGAGATACAGATGGAAACCACACAAACCAGCACTATCGTTTCGGGTGAATCCCGCAGCGGATGGCGCAAAACGGATACCATGTGGATGCTGGGCCTGTACGGCACGGCGATCGGCGCGGGCGTTTTGTTCCTGCCAATCAACGCCGGCGTCGGCGGTATGATCCCACTAATTATCATGGCGATTCTGGCCTTCCCGATGACCTTCTTCGCACACCGCGGTATGACCCGCTTCGTGCTGTCGGGTAAAAATCCGGGCGAAGACATTACCGAAGTCGTTGAAGAACACTTTGGCGTAGGCGCAGGTAAACTGATTACGCTGCTCTACTTCTTCGCAATCTACCCGATCCTGCTGGTTTATAGCGTGGCGATCACCAACACCGTCGAAAGCTTCATGGCGCACCAGCTGCACATGACGCCGCCGCCGCGCGCCATTCTGTCCCTGATTCTGATTGTCGGCATGATGACCATCGTGCGTTTCGGCGAGCAGATGATCGTTAAGGCAATGAGTGTCCTGGTATTCCCGTTCGTTATCGCGCTGATGGTTCTGGCGCTGTACCTGATCCCGCAATGGAACGGCGCGGCGCTGGAAACCCTGTCGCTGAGCAGCGCGTCAACAACCGGTAACGGTCTGCTGATGACCCTGTGGCTGGCGATCCCGGTAATGGTCTTCTCCTTTAACCACTCGCCGATCATCTCCTCCTTCGCGGTAGCGAAGCGTGAAGAGTACGGCGAAGGCGCAGAGAAAAAATGCTCCAGCATCCTGGCGCGCGCTCACATCATGATGGTGCTGACCGTTATGTTCTTCGTCTTCAGCTGCGTACTGAGCCTGTCTCCGGCGGACCTGGCGGCGGCGAAAGAGCAGAACATCTCGATTCTGTCTTACCTGGCGAACCACTTTAACGCACCGGTTATCGCCTGGATGGCGCCGATCATCGCGATGATCGCTATCACCAAATCCTTCCTCGGCCACTATCTGGGCGCTCGTGAAGGTTTCAACGGCATGGTGATTAAGTCTCTGCGCGGCAAAGGCAAAACCATCGAAATCAACAAACTGAACAAGCTGACCGCGCTGTTTATGCTGGTCACCACCTGGATTGTGGCCACGCTGAACCCGAGCATCCTCGGCATGATTGAGACCCTGGGCGGTCCGATTATCGCGATGATTCTGTTCCTGATGCCGATGTACGCTATCCAGAAAGTTCCGGCCATGCGCAAATACAGCGGCCACATCAGCAACGTCTTCGTTGTGATTATGGGCCTGATTGCCATCTCCGCGATTTTCTACTCTCTGTTCAGCTAATTCTCTTAAGACCTCCCCTCGCGCCGCTTAACGGCGGCGCGCTTTCCGACAGTACTGGAATACATCATGATCAGCGTATTCGATATTTTCAAAATCGGCATTGGCCCATCCAGCTCCCATACCGTTGGACCGATGAAAGCGGGCAAACAATTTACTGACGACCTGATTGCGCGCGGCCTGCTGGCCGACGTCAGCAAAGTCGTCGTCGACGTTTACGGCTCCCTGTCTCTGACCGGTAAAGGCCACCATACCGATATCGCCATTATCATGGGACTGGCCGGCAATCTGCCGGATACCGTCGACATCGACGCCATCCCGGGCTTTATCCAGGACGTTAACACCCACGGCCGCCTGCTGCTGGCGAACGGTCAGCACGAAGTCGAGTTCCCTGTCGACCAGTGCATGAATTTCCATGCCGACAACCTTTCTCTGCATGAGAACGGCATGCGCATTACCGCGCTGGGCGGCGACAAGGTGCTCTACAGCCAGACCTACTACTCCATCGGCGGCGGCTTTATCGTCGATGAAGAGCACTTCGGCCTGACCACCGAGGCGCCGGTTGCTGTGCCTTATCCGTACAAAAACGCCGCCGACCTGCAGAAACACTGCAATGAAACAGGCCTGTCGCTCTCCGGTCTGATGATGCAAAACGAGCTGGCGCTGCACAGCAAAGAAGAGCTGGAACAGCACTTCGCCGCGGTGTGGGAAGTGATGAGCACCGGTATCGAGCGCGGCATTACCACTGAAGGCGTGCTGCCAGGCAAACTGCGCGTTCCGCGCCGCGCCGCCGCGCTGCGCCGCATGCTGGTAAGCCAGGACAATACCAACAGCGACCCGATGGCGGTAGTGGACTGGATCAACATGTTCGCGCTGGCGGTAAACGAAGAGAACGCCGCCGGTGGCCGCGTGGTGACCGCGCCAACTAACGGCGCGTGCGGTATCGTTCCGGCGGTACTGGCCTACTACGACAAGTTTATCCGCAAGGTGAACGCTAACTCTCTGGCCCGCTATATGCTGGTCGCCAGCGCCATTGGTTCGCTGTATAAGATGAACGCTTCTATCTCCGGCGCCGAAGTCGGTTGCCAGGGCGAAGTCGGCGTGGCCTGCTCGATGGCCGCGGCCGGGCTGGCGGAGCTGCTGGGCGCTAGCCCGGCTCAGGTGTGCATCGCCGCGGAAATCGGTATGGAACATAACCTCGGCCTGACCTGCGACCCGGTTGCCGGCCAGGTGCAGGTACCGTGCATCGAGCGTAACGCCATCGCGGCGGTCAAAGCGGTTAACGCCGCGCGCATGGCCCTGCGCCGTACCAGCGAACCGCGCGTGTGCCTCGATAAGGTTATCGAGACCATGTATGAAACGGGCAAAGATATGAACGCCAAGTACCGCGAAACCTCTCGCGGCGGCCTGGCGATGAAAATCGTCGCCTGCGATTAACGCCTCTGGCCCGGCACGCTTCGGCATGTCGGGCCAACTCTCCTCCAGCCCTGGCTCATTCTGCGAGCCTGCTTCCCGAACTTCGCGCTACCAATAGCCTCATCTTGCCACCGATGTTACCCTTACAGCCTGAGAACAAAGGGAGGTATCTTGTGGCTGTTCATCTGTTAATTGTCGACGCGCTCAACCTGATCCGCCGTATTCATGCGGTGCAGGGTTCCCCCTGCGCGGATACCTGCCTGCACGCCCTCGAACAGCTTATCGTCCACAGCCAGCCGACGCATGCCGTGGCGGTGTTCGACGATGAAGACCGCGCCCACGGCTGGCGCCACCAGCGGCTGCCGGACTATAAAGCCGGGCGCGCGCCGATGCCGGAAACGCTGGAAGCGGAAATGCCGGCGCTGCGGGCGGCTTTCGAACAGCGCGGTATCCGCTGCTGGGCGCTGCCCGGCAGCGAAGCGGACGACCTGGCGGCCACGCTCGCCGTTAAAGTTGCCCAGGCCGGGCATCAGGCGACTATTGTCTCGACCGATAAAGGCTACTGTCAGCTGCTGTCGCCGACCATTCGCATCCGCGACTATTTCCAGAAACGCTGGCTGGATGCGCCGTTTATCGCCAATGAATTCGGCGTGACGCCGGAGCAACTGCCGGACTACTGGGGCCTGGCGGGAATTAGCAGCTCGAAAGTACCGGGCGTTGCCGGGATTGGGCCGAAAAGCGCGGCGCAGCTATTAACGGATTATCAGGATTTAGAAGGCATCTACGCGCGGCTTGCCGAAGTACCGGAGAAGTGGCGTAAGAAGCTTGAAGAGCATAAAGAGATGGCGTTTACCTGCCGGGAAATCGCCCGCCTGCAAACGGATTTACAGCTCGATGGCAACCTGCAGCAGCTGCGTTTGCCATCCGCGTGATCCCCGGCCGCGCTGATGCGTGGCCGGGGCTGCTGAGCGCTGATTAGCGCTCGTCGCGGCGGCCGCCGACCGCCGCCCACAGGCGACGCACGTGCACGGTCACTTCTTCACGGTCGTGATACAGCTGACGGGCCTGAATCTGCGCGTTAATACCGTGCTCATCAAGCTGCGCCTGGATATAGGCCAGGTTTTGCGACACCTCTTCATAGCGCTTTTTCATCGGCAGCTTGAGGTTAAAAATGGTCTCGCGGCACCAGCCATTCACCAGCCACTGGGCCATTAACGCCGCCACCTTCGCCGGTTTCTCAACCATGTCGCACACCATCCACGAGATGTTATTGCGGTTCGGACGATAGCGGAAGCCATCTTCACGCAGCCAGGTCACCTGTCCGGTATCCATCAGGCTCTGCGCCATCGGGCCGTTATCGACCGAAGAGACCCACATGTTGCGCTTCACCAGCTGATAGGTCCAGCCGCCCGGGCAGGCGCCGAGATCCACCGCGTACATGCCATTCGCCAGACGCTCGTCCCACTCATCCGCCGGAATGAAGACGTGAAATGCCTCTTCCAGCTTCAGCGTCGAACGGCTCGGCGCATCGGAAGGGAACTTCAGGCGCGGGATCCCCATATAAAACGGCGAGTTGTTATTGCTAAAGGAGTAGCCGGTGTAACAGCAGCCGGGGGCGATAAAGAACACGTGCACCACCGGACGCTTCGGCGTTTCATAGTTGGTCAGCACGCCGGCTTCACGCAGCGCCGCGCGCAGCGGCACCGTGAACTTGCGGCAGAACTTCATCAGCTCTTTGCTTTCGTTGGTATCCGCGACCTCAACGCGCAGATCACCGCCCTTTTCCACCACGCCCTGCAGCATGCCGACGATTGGCGTGATGCGGTCTTCCGGCGGCAGGTCGCGCAGCAGTTCGCCAACAACGAACATCTGACGCGCGAAAATCAGCGAGCTAAACGGTAGATCGCGCACCAGCTTCTCGCCATCGCCCTGCTGATAGCACTCAAAAATCACATATCCGGAGTCGTCTTTGACCCGGGCAAAACCAAATACCTCAAGGCGGGCTGCCTTATCGGTAATTTCTGCTGCGCACTCTTTCTCAAACCCGGGGCGACAATAGAGGACAACCTTATTCATGAACAACGCCCTTACGTTTCAGACGAATTGCACCAATTAACATTAATACCCAACCGGCAAGGAAGCAGACGCCGCCTACCGGGGTAACGAACGCCCACAGGCGTAAATGCGACAGCGCCAGGCAATATAAGCTGCCGCTGAACAACACGGTTCCCAGCGCCAAAAACACGCTGCTCCAGTAAAACCAGATACTTATCCGCCGCTGCATGGCGACAGACAGGCCTAAAATCGCCAGCGTATGAAACGCCTGATACTCAAGGCCAGTGTGGATCCAGGCCATTTCGGCCGCACCCAGCGATTTACTTAATACGTGTGCGCCAAAGGCGCCCAGAGCCACAAAAATAAAGCCGCTGATGGCGGCAAAAATCAGCATAAAACGGCTGGTCATGTTGATACCCTACAAAGTCAGTTAACGCCTGGTCATCAGGCCGTTATTGTTCGTAACGAAAGCGGAATTTTTCTTGTTCGCTCGCCGCCTTCGCTAAAATCCACTGGCGGAAAGCGGCTATTTTACCCAGTTCAGCCTGACTGTCATGACAAACAAGGTAAAACGCGTTCTTACTGACCAGAACATCATTAAACGGGCAGACCAAACGGCCTGCTTCAATTTCGGACTGGGCCATAACGTTATTGGCCAGTGCGACGCCTTGTCCATGGATTGCCGCCTGCAGCACCATCGCGCTGTGGCTGAATATCGGTCCCTGTTGCACATTGATATGATTTAGACCCAGTTGCCGGGTATAAGTTTGCCAGTCGCGGCGAGAGGCATCATGTAACAGCGTATGTTGCGCCAGATCGGCAGGTGTTTTCAACGCTTTGTCACCGGTTAACAACAACGGCGAACAAACCGGTAGTAAATATTCGGCGTACAGTTTTTCAACACGCAGCCCCGGCCAGTTGCCGCGGCCATAGAAAATCGCCACGTCGACATCGTCGGCCAGTTTGTCTTCCTGACGGTCCACCGCCTGGATCCGCACGTCGATCCCCGGATAAGCTGAGTTAAAGCTTGAGAGTCGCGGCACCAGCCACTGAATGGCGAAACTGGGCAATAAACTAACAGTTAGCGCCCCTTTCGCGCTGCGCGCCTGCAGTTTACGCGTCGCTTCGGTGAGCTGCGAAAAAATCTCTTTAATATCCTGAAAATAGCTTTGCCCCTCTTCCGTTAACAGCAGCGAGCGATTGCGTCGACGAAACAGCTTCAGGCCCAGAAAGTCCTCTAGTGACTTGATTTGGTGACTTACTGCGGCCTGCGTCACAAAAAGCTCATCGGCTGCGCGAGTGAAGCTCAGATGACGTGCGGCTGCATCAAAAACACGTAATGCATTCAGAGGTGGTAATCGCTTCGACATGGTTATTCTGACTGAGATGTTAACGAGTTTTAACAAATAGGAAACAACAGTTAACCTATTAGTTTTTTTTATCTGAGCCATTATAAATTGTCCGTTGAGGTTCTACCAGCAAATACCTATAGTGGCGGCACTTCCTGAGCCGGAACGAAAAGCTTTTTTTGGAATGCGTGTTCCAACAAGCTTTTGGCTTACGGTTGTGATGTTGTGTTGTTGTGTTTGCAATTGGTCTGGGTTTGCAGACCATGGTAGCAAGGCTACCTTTTCACTTCCTGTACATTTACCCTGTCTGTCCATAGTGATTTAATGTAGCACCGCAATGCGCGGTGCTTTTTTTTGCTGAAAAATCACCGTTCTCCCCGCCTCCTCGCTATCACCAGCCTTGCCCTAATGGGGAATTTGCGCGACGATCGTGATATCGATATGAGGAATTCCATGAACGCATTCAATCCCGCCCACTTCCGCGCCCAGTTTCCAGCCCTGGCGGATGCCGGCGTCTACCTGGATAGCGCGGCGACGGCGCTAAAACCGCTGGCCGTGATCGATGCCAGCGACCAGTTTTATCGCCTGAGCGCCGGCAACGTCCACCGCAGCCAGTTTGCCGCCGCCCAGCGTCTTACCGAGCGCTACGAGGCGGCGCGCGAACGCGTCGCCAGCTGGCTTAACGCCCCTTCCGGCAAAGAAATCGTCTGGACCCGCGGCACCACAGAAGCCATCAATATGGTCGCGCAGAGTTACGTGCGCCCGCGCCTGCATCCTGGCGATGAGATAATCGTCAGCGAAGCCGAACACCACGCCAACCTGGTGCCGTGGCTGATGGTTGCCGAACAAACCGGCGCGCGGGTGGTCAAGCTGCCGCTGGGCGCCGATCGTCTGCCGGATGTCGCGCAACTTCCTTCGCTTATCTCTCCGCGCAGCCGGGTGCTGGCGATTGGCCAGATGTCTAACGTCACCGGCGGCTGCCCCGATCTGCGACTTGCTATTGATTTCGCCCATCAGGCGGGAATGATAGTGATAGTTGATGGCGCGCAGGGCGCGGTGCACTTTCCGGCCGACGTGCAGGCGCTGGATATCGATTTTTATGCCTTCTCCGCCCACAAGCTGTATGGCCCAACGGGTATTGGCGCGCTGTATGGCAAAAGCGAGTTGCTGGCGGAGATGTCTCCATGGCTCGGCGGCGGCAAAATGATTACTGAAGTCTCATTCGATGGCTTTAAAACCCAGCCCGCCCCCTGGCGGCTTGAAGCCGGGACGCCCAACGTCGCCGGCGTTATCGGCCTCAGCGCCGCGCTGGAATGGCTGCAGGAAATCGATCTTTCACAGGCGGAAAGCTGGAGCCGTAGCCTGGCGACGCTGGCGGAAGATGAGCTGGCAAAGCGGCCCGGTTTTCGTTCGTTCCGCTGTCAGGATTCGAGCCTGCTGGCCTTTGATTTCGAGGGCGTACACCATAGCGATATGGTTACGTTGCTGGCGGAGTCCGGCATTGCGCTACGCGCCGGGCAGCATTGCGCGCAACCGCTGCTGGCGGTATTAGGCGTCAGCGGTACGCTGCGCGCCTCATTCGCGCCGTACAATACGCAAGATGATGTTTATGCGCTGGTGCACGCTATCGACCGCGCGCTGGAAATACTGGTGGATTAATGATGACCTCCCAACCTTTAAGCGCCGCGCTCAGCGAAGCGACGCTGCGCCAGATCTTCGCCCCGCTAACTCAGTGGGAAGATAAGTACCGCCAGTTGATTTTAGTAGGTAAGAAACTGCCGCCATTAACGGATGACCAGCGGGCTCAGGCGAAAGAGATCGCCGGCTGCGAAAACCGTGTCTGGCTGGGGTATCAGGTTGATGCTGAGGGCAAGATGCACTTCTTTGGCGATAGCGAAGGGCGTATCGTGCGCGGCCTGCTGGCGGTGCTGTTAGCCGCCTGCGAAGGAAAAAGCGCCGCTGAGATTTTAGCTAATGATCCGTTGGCGTTATTCGATGAGCTGGGTTTGCGCGGGCAGCTTAGCGCTTCGCGCAGCCAGGGGCTGCAGGCGCTAAGCGACGCGGTGCTCGCCGCCGCCCGCGAGAACTAATTCAAACGCCGTCTCCCCGGCTTGCGCTACGCTGAGCCGGGCTACGGTTCTGCGCCGTCCGGAAAACGTCCCTCAGGCTATTCCCCCTGACGCTGCGCTTTCGCCAACATCTTCTTCAACGCATGGGATACGGCGACAAAACCAAAGGTCGCCGTCACCATGGTCGCCGCGCCAAAGCCGGAGGCGCAATCCATCCGCTTCGGCCCTTCCGCCGTGCTTTTCATTGCACATACGCTGCCGTCAGCCTGCGGGTAGACCAACGCTTCGGTCGAGAAGACGCAATCGATGCCCAGCTTTCCTTTACTATTCTTCACTACGCCAAACTGGCTTTTCAACCGTTCGCGCAGTTTCGCCGCCAGCGGATCCTGAATAGTTTTCGCCAAATCGGCCACCTGGATCTGCGTCGGATCGATTTGACCGCCGGCTCCGCCGGTCGTCACCAACGGGACTTTATAACGACGGCACCAGGCGATCAGCGCCGCTTTTGGCCTGACGCTATCGATCGCATCGATAACATAGCTAAAGCCCGCTCCCAGGTATTCCGCTACGTTCTCGGGCGTGATGAAATCATCAATAACCGTGACCCGGCACTCCGGGTTAATCAGACGTATACGCTCGGCCATCACTTCCGCTTTCGCCAGCCCAACGTTGCCGCTAAGGGCGTGGATTTGGCGATTGGTATTGGTGACGCAAACATCATCCATATCAATCAGCGTAATCGCGCCAATCCCGGTACGCGCCAGCGCTTCCGCCGCCCATGAGCCGACGCCGCCGATCCCGACCACGCAAACATGCGCCTCGGCAAAACACTGCAGCGCCTTTTCGCCATATAAACGCGCCGTGCCGCCAAACCGCTGGCGCCAGGCATCGCTGATTACTACAGACATAAAACCTCGGAATAAAGTAGAGACCCCGGATTCGGCGCGTTGCGCGGATCCGGGTTAGAAACGTACGGACGTTTGAACGTTAACCGCTAAAGACGCTACCGGCGCCTGGCGCGTTTTTCAGTACCCACACGCGGCCATAGTGGTTATACCAACCGGCGCGATGACCGGCATCCGGGCCGATGCCCTGGTAGATATCGAAATGCTGGCCTTTAATCGCCCCGCCGACATCCAGCGCCACCATCAGGCGTAGCTCGTATTGACCATTAAACTTACCGTTATTATCCAGCAGAGGCACCTCGGCCAGCAAGGTGGTTCCCGGCGGAATAATCGAACGGTCAGAGGCGACCGACGCGCGGCCAATCAACGGTACCGCGCTCGCCCCTTTCACCGGCGCGTAGGACTGCGGTTTAAAGAAGACAAAAGATGGGTTCTGTTCCAGCAGCTCGCGGACTTCCGCTTCGCTATGTTTTTCGCCCCATTCACGGATCGCCTGCATCGACATATCTTCCCGCTTCACTTCACCGCGGTCGATAAGCACTTTACCGATACTACGGTAAGGCCAGCCGTTTTTCCCGGCGTAGCTGAAGAAGTTAAGCGGCGAACCGTCGCCGAAATCGATATAGCCGCTGCCCTGCACGTCCATGATGAAGTTATCCATCAGCGAGTTGCTGTAGGCCAGCACGTAGTTATCGCTGAGCGCTCCGGCATAGATGCTGGCGCGGGAAGGCAGTTTGCCGTTTTTCGGCGGCATACGGTAAATAGGATACTGGAACTCGCCCTGGCGAGTGTGGCGGGCCTGTACGACCGGGGTGTAGTAGCCGGTAAACTGCACGTTGCCGTAGTTATCAGCCCCCTGCATCTGCCAGGCATCAATACCAAACTGGCGTAACGTGCGGGTATCGCCGCCGGAACGCAGCCACTCCTGAATCGCGTTATAGACGCTGCTCTGGCTATTATAGAGACGCGGAGAGGCGCTACGAATCTGACCAACCTGCTGGGAGAAGTCGCCGGCGTTAATCGGCGCGCCTACCGCATCAGGTTGGTTTACCAATGAAAACGGCTGGGTAAACTTACCATCACTATATTGCTGACCGCGATCGGTCGGTTTCGAGGTACAGGCGGCGAGCATCGCCAGCATTGCCCCCGTCGCTACATATTTTGCCCAACGTCCTTTCATGGTATCTCTTCTTTATTGCTGCTAAGCCTTAGTGCGTGATGAAGATAACAAACCCATGCGGCTAATGAAATGCACGAAAGCGCCCCGCAGCCCAAATTGTGTAAAAATTCGCCCATTACTGTATTTTTAGCCGCCGTTTTTTACAAAATTGACGATTTCTACGAAAAAAGGTTGCATCAGAACGCTAGCGGAGTATAGTGCGCTTCCACGGACGCGGGGTGGAGCAGCCTGGTAGCTCGTCGGGCTCATAACCCGAAGGTCG